>JAGVGV010000634.1 GCA_020056895.1 Deltaproteobacteria bacterium | reverse complement strand
TCGCCCACGGCGGCCGCGATCCGGTCGATCCGGGCCATGGACCCCAGCATATGCACGCAGATCACGGCCTTGGTCCGGGAGGTGATCTTCTTTTTCAGGTCGTCCGGGTCCAGGTTCAGCGTGTCATCGATCTCGCCGAACACGGGCACGGCTCCAATGTCCATCACCGCTTCCCAGGACGCCACGAAGGTGAACCCGGGGACGATCACTTCATCCCCGGGGCCGACCCCAAGGGCCGCCAACCCCACTTTCAGCGCCGCCGTGCCGGACGAAACGGCCAGGGCGTCGGCCGCGCCGGTATACTGGGCGAAGGCCCGTTCGAATTCACGAACCTTGTACACACCTTGGCGTTGATCGCCGAACTCGTACCGAAACAACACGCCGGTCCGGAACACGTCCAGAACTTCGTTTTTTTCTTCTTCGCCGATTACTTCAAACCCAGGCATGCTTGTCCTCCATTGGGAGCCCTAGGGCCGGCCGGGTCAGGGGCCTTATTCTTCGCAGTCGTCCTCGCAATCGTCGTCGCATTCGTCGCATCCGTCGCATTCGTCATCGGAGGGCAGCCCGTAGGCCTCGTCGTAGATGAACAGGGCGTCGTCGCGGTCGATGCGGCGGGGGTTGTTTTCCAGCACCCGCCCAAGGTTCATGGCCTTATCCGCCAAGTCTTCCAGGGCGTCGATGGGGATGCCCACGTCGTTCAATGTATCGGGCAGTTCCAGGTCGGTCATCAGGTCGTGAACGGCTTTGGCGGCCCGCTGAGCCGCTTCACGAGTGGACAGATTGTCCACGTTTTCGCCGAGTAGTTCGGCGACCAGGGCGAACTTGTCCGGGCTGCCGATGGCGTTGTAGGCCATCACGTAGGGCAGCAACACGGCGTTGGCCAAACCGTGGGGCACGCCGAATATGGCGCCCATGGGATAGCTGAGGGCGTGGACGGCGGTGACGCCGGCGTTGGCCAGAGCCATGCCGGCGAGTAAGCTGCCCAGCATCATTTTTTCCCGGGCCAGAATGTTCCGGCCGTCGGCGTACGCCTGCGGCAGGTACTCGGCGATCAGGGCAATGGCTTCCTGAGCCGCCAAGTCGCTCAAGGGGTTGGCCTTGACGCTGGTGAAGGCTTCGATGGCGTGGCAAAGGGCGTCCATGCCGGTGGCGGCGGTCAGGTCCGGGGGCACGGTGAGGGTGAGTTCGGGATCCAGAAGGGCCAGTGAGGGGTACAAGAACGGGCTGTTGATGCCGCCCTTGGCCTTTTCGGCCCGCCGGGTGAACACGGCGGTCCAGGTGACTTCGCTGCCGGTGCCGGCGGTGGTGGGAACCATAATGGTGGGCAGGCCCGGCTTGGGCACCAGCCCCACGCCCACGTAGTCCACGGCCTTGCCGGGATTGGCGACCAGAACGGCGGCCGCCTTGGCCAGGTCCATGCCGCTGCCGCCGCCCACGCCGATCACCAGATCGCACTTCTTTTTCTTGGCCAGCGCCGCGGCGGCGTCGGCTTCGGTGGGTTCGGGTTCCTGCTGAAATTCCTTGAACACGGTGGTTTTCACGCCGCCCTGTTCAGCGGCGCTGACGATCCGGTCCAGGATCCCGGCATCGGCCAGGGCGGGGTCCACCACCAAGAGGGCCTTTTGGCCGAAGGTCGCGGCTTCGGCGCCCAGGCGGGCCAGGCTGCCGCAGCCGAAGATGTAGCGGACGGCGCCGCGGAAATCGAACACGTTTTGAGCCATGAGAATACTCCTTAAAGAACGAGAGAGGTTCAGCCTCGGTCGGATCATGGGCTGGCGCCTCCCCAACCTGGCCCGCGATCATAGCACGGGGGCCGGGGGGTGGCAACCTGTAGATCGGACAGCCGAATAGCCTAAGAAGGGCGATGCTGCTCATCGGGATACACAAAGCCGCTCCAGAATATTAAGCAGGGCGCGCATCTATCGTCGTGCCCGTATCATTTTTTGGCAAGAGTTGGCCCTATCGAAGGGCAGGAACGCAATATTTTTAAAAGGATTGGGCTTTTCCGGCTTGCTTCCGTTGTGCGTGTTCTTTATATTAGCGACTGCGAAGGGTGGTTTGTTGCACTGGGTTTTTTACGGTAACGGTTGGCGACTCCGGAGTGAGTCGTTTGTTATCAGACTTTTATGATTCAAGGGAGGCAATCATGGCTATCTCGGACAAATCGGATGCGTTGACCAAGAACAGTTGGTTGGCCGTAATTCTCACGCTATGGACCTTTTTATTACTACCCGCGTGTGTCTCAACTGTTCCGCCAAAACCTAAATATATCGAGCTTGAAGAACAAAATGTAAATAATTACACGACCGCTATCGACCAAAAATTTTCTCTGCCTGGGTTCAAAGGGCTGAAGCTTGCAATGACTATGGACGATATCAATGATCTCGTGAAGAATACACCCTGGGGTTTTGACCGGTCCGAATATAAAGGGACTTACGACTATTCTCTTTTTGACAAAGATTGGCCTGATCGGCCTCAGACTCTCCGCCCCGCCTTTTCTATGACACCGGATGATAATGAAATAGCCCTTCAATGGAGCACCCTTGGCTGCTGGCAAAAAAATGGCCAAAACGAGTGCGCCTATTTTTCCGATGCATTTG
>JAGVGV010000698.1 GCA_020056895.1 Deltaproteobacteria bacterium | reverse complement strand
GGCGGGGGTTCGGCCCTTCAGCGCCGGAGCCTCCCGAAAGAGGATCATGGGATGCCGGTCCGGCAGAAAGCCCAGAACCGAGTACTGGCGGCGGAGGGTTTCAATGACCGGTCCGGGGGAGAGGGCGGGCGCGGCCACGGTTTCGGAGTCGGGAAAAAGGCCGGCGTCGCGGTAAAAGGTTGGTTTTTGGGGGCCGGAGGGCCTTGTGAGGGCCAGATGCCAAAGCATTTGGGGCCGATTCTGGCCGTGAGCAACGGCATCGAGGGCTCCGGCGTGGATCAAAGCCCGGCCTTCGTCCTGTTCCGGCCGGACGCGGGCGAAAAAGTCGGCCAGGTCGGCGAAGGGGCGGATGGTTCGCTGGTCCAACATGCGGGCCATGGTTTTTTCGCCCAAGCCTTTTACGGCCATCAGGCCCGTGCGGATGCGGCGCTCCCGGCCTCGCCACCGGATTTCGCTGATGGCCACATCCGGTGGCAGGATGGTCAGACCCATGCGCCGGGCTTCGGAGACATAGGCGAATGTACCGTAAAAACCGCCCTGGTTGCTGATAACGGCGGCCATGAATTCGGCTGGCCGATGAGCCTTTAGGTATGCCGCCTGGAAGGAGACCCGGGCGTAGCTGGCGCTGTGAGGTTTGCAAAAGGAATAGCCGCTGAAGCTGAGCATCATGGCCCAAACCGCTTGGATGACGGATTCGGTCACTCCGCGTTCCCGGGCGCCGGCTTCGAACCGACGGCGGTAATCTTCCAAAACGTGGGCCTTATCCTTTTTGGACATCACTTTCCTCAGGCCGTCCGCGTCCGCGTGGGAAAAGCCGGCCAAGGCCACGGCGGTTCGGGAAACATCTTCCTGATACACCATGATACCGAAGGTTTCGGCCAGCACTTCGGCCAGCAGGGGATGGATGGGGTCCCAGGTTCCACCCTTGAGGCGACGGATGTATTCGCGGATGAATTCGTTGGCCGCCGGCCGGATGATGCTGGAATGAATGACCAGGTGATCGAAGTCGCCCTTGCCGGTTTTTTGCTGCAACAACCGCATGGCCGGGCTTTCGATATAGAAACAGCCCATGGTCCGGCCTTCGGCCGCCAGTTGCTGGGTATGGGGGTCGTCTTCGGGGTCCCAGGTCCGTTCGTTCACCTCTTGGCCGTTGTCCCGGCCATTGGCCAGGGCGTCCCGGATCACGCCCAGGCTCCGATTACCCAACAAGTCGATTTTAACCAGACCGGCTTCTTCGGCGGCGTCCTTTTCCCACTGCATCAGGGGGACTCCCTTGGGGGCGATTTCAATGGGAACGTACTGATCGATGGGACCGGGAGTGATGACCAGACCGCCGGGGTGGACGGAAAGGTGCCGGGGCCCGCCCACGATCCGTTGGGCGACTTCGAGAATTTTGGGCCAGGGCGGAGGGAATTCCAGGCGCCGGGTTTCGGGCCGTTGGTGGAACTGGGTTTGGAGGTCCGTACTGAAATCCGACCCGTGCCAGAACCAGGGCAGGCGGCGGACCACATCGTCGATTTCCCGTTCGGGAAGGCCGAACACTTTGGCCACTTCGCGAATGGCCAAGCGGGGTTGGAACAGGATGTGGCTCGAAACCATGGCCGCCCGGCCTTGGTATTCATCGAGGACGGCGTTGATCACCCCATCCCGTTCGTCCCAGGCGAAATCCACGTCGATATCCGGCGGGTCTTTCCGTTCCGCGTTGAGGAACCGTTCGAAATAAAGATTGTGCTTGATGGGGCAGACGTTGGTGATCCGAAGGCAGTAGGCGACCAGGGACGCCGCGCCCGAGCCCCGGCCACAGATGCGGGGGCTTTTGCTAACGATGGATTGAACCACCAGGAAATAGGAGGAAAAGCCCTTGCGGTCGATGAGTTCGAGTTCGTGTTCCAACCGGTCGACCACGGTTTCGGGCAGATCGTCGCCGTATAACCGGCGGGCGCCGTCATAGGCTTTTTCCTTGAGCGCCAGGGCGGCGGACCGGCCTTGGGGATCGTTCCAGGGCGGCATGACGGTAACCGGCCGCGGGCCCTGAAACCGGATCCGTTCCGCTACGGCGTACGTTCCGGCCAGCGCATCGGGCCAGACGTTGAAGCGGCGTTCGTATACCGCCGGCGGAGCGAGGTATGCGTCGGCCGGAGCGGTGGTTTCGGGGGCCATGCGGGACAGAACGGTTCCCTGATGGATGGCCCGGAGAATCCGGTGAATTTCGTGTTCTTCGGGTTGGAGAAAAAAAGCGTCCGGAACCACCGCCACAGGGAGACCCAAATCCCGGGCCAGCCGCCGGATCCGATCGCCGGCGTCAGTGGGCCGGCGAGCCAGGGCGGCCGCCACCTCCAGTCCGGCGTCGCGGGCCCGAGTTAAAAGCGGGGCGTGGTCGGTCAGGATCACCAGCCCTTGGCAAAATTGGATGGTCTGGGTGGTCAAATCGAAGTCCGGGTCCTGGTGGCGGCGGGTCAACAGCCGGCACAGATTGGAAAATCCTTCGGCTTCGGCCACCAGCAGAAAAGCCCGGCCCGGTCCTTCGGGTTCGGTGACTTCCGCGCCCACGATGGGGGTCAGGCCTTCGCGGCGGGCATGGGTCAGGAAGGGCCATAGACCATACAGGTTGTTCCGGTCGGTCAGGGCTAAACGGTCGTACCCGAGTTCCTTGGCCTTTCGGCAAAGCGCCGGGATACCGGCCGTGCCCCAAAGCAGGGAATAATGAGAATGGACCGCCAGGGGAATCATCACGCCGCCTCGACCAGGGACCGGCCCGTCCGGATCACACCGCGGCCATATCTGCTTCGGATCTGGTCCAGGGCGGTCCAAAGGGGCTCCCGATCCGTTGGCAACGATTCGTCTTCGGGGAAAAGTTCAAGCTGGGCAGGCGGCTCGGCCAACCGGTCGGCCATCAGGCGGAGCCGCCCCACGCGGATTCGCCGCTTCCAGGCCAAAAGCATGGCTTCCTGGGCCAGGTGGAACAAGCGGCCATCCGAAGCGGTACCCCGGCGATCGGTCTTTTGGCGGGTCAT
>JAGVGV010000587.1 GCA_020056895.1 Deltaproteobacteria bacterium | reverse complement strand
GCCCATCTCGGCCTGGAACGAATGTTCGGTCCGGAATCCATCGATCAGGCCATCGCCCTCTTCCCCGTTCCCTGGCCCAAGGACCGGCACGCGAAAAGGCGGCTGTTTTCCACGGAATTCCTTACCCTTTTGAGCAGCCGGCTCCGCGCCGGCGGCCTGGCCCGCATCGTGACTGATTTTGAACCCTTAAGGGACTGGATACTGGAACAGGTCCCCGGATCGGGTCTGGCCGCCAGGGACCGGACCGTTGACGCCCGGGAAAACACCAAATACGAACGCAAATGGCTGGAAAACGGCCAAAGCGCTTTTTTTGAAATCCATCTGGCCAAGGAAACCCATATCGCGGTTCCCGCGCCCGAGGAGCCTTCCGTGCAGGTTTATCGTTTCGAATCGTTCGATCCCGCCCGTTTCGTCCCCCAAAACCAGGTGGGGACGGTCACCATCAAGTTTTTCGACCAAGTATACGATCCCATCCGGAAGATCGTGCTGGTCCGGGCGTTCATTTCCGAAGGCCGGCTGGTTCAGGAACTATGGATCAAAATCGAACCCGAAGGCGTGGGCTGGCGGTTGGGTCCGGCTGGAAAGCTAAACGTGGTGCCGACTCAGGGCGTGATGCGGGCTCTGGAGATCGCGTTTGAAGCCTGCCGGTAAATTCCGGAAGACCTGGCGGCCTTGGGGAACAACCCAGGTTCGTTACGCGGCCGAATCCTTACCGAATCGGGGCCATTGGGCGGATTGGATACCCAGGGTCAGCACTTTCCTGTAGAATGTCGGTGGTGATCCAGGTATACTACCGGGCGTTAGGGGGCGAGCGAACGTATTAGAGGGAAACGGCTTTTTCGGCGTGGGGTCCGATCCGCGCCACCGTGAACGTTTGGGAGCGGGTCGTTTCCGGATGGCGGAAAAGGCCGAAGGGGAGACCAGAGGGCCAGCCCGGGGCGCGGAGGTCATTCATGCTGACATTCTTCATCAAATTCATTTCCGCCATGTTCTTCTCGTTCCTGGCGGTGGATTCCTTTTTTAAAATCAAAAGAATCCGCAAGGAAGTGGAAGACGATCTGCTCAACCCCATCATCGGCGCCACCCTGCGAAAGCGGGCCCTCCGCAACGGCCTGATGTTCGCCCTTTTTTCCATTTTGAGCGCCGTGGCCATTTTTTTCCGCATTGCCCCGTTGGGCGAATAATACGGCTTTCCCGGGCAGCTGGGTTTAACGGCGGCCTCGGGCTGATTATATCATTTTGGAAACCGGTCTCGTTTGCCCACCGTGTTCCACCGGCGGTTCCTCATACCGATCTGATGTAAAAAAACGTTGGAGTGAGGCATGCCCCGCCCTATCGGATGTATGGGATGTGGAGAGCCGTATGGAGTTGTCGTCATACGAATTAAACGTAAAACTGCAGGGGCGAAGCATACCTCGCCCCTATCGGGCATGATTTTTAGGACTGAAAACCTTTATGGTTGACGTCAAATTGGTATCCAATCGGTATTACTTCGCTTCTTCGGTTTCCAGCATGGCCAAAGCGGTTTCGCCCATGATTTCGGCCAGGGTGGGATGAGCGTGGATGGTCCTGGCCAGCTCTTCGACCGTCCGGCCGGTTTGAACCGCCAGAACCCCTTCGGCGATCAAATCCGTGGCGTGAGGCCCCACCAGGTGGACGCCCAGCACCCGGCCGGAAGCCCGATCGGCCACGATCTTGGCCTGCCCCGCCGTTTCGCCGATCACCTGGGCCTTCCCCACGGTGCGGAAATGAACCAGTCCCACCGCCACGTCGATCCCCCGGCTTCGCGCCTGAGCCTCGGTCAACCCCACGTCGGCCGCTTCGGGCATGGTGAACATGGCCCCCGGAATCACGTCGTACCCCATAACCTCGTCGGCGCCTAAAGCGTTTCGGGCCGCGATCCGGCCTTCCATCGAGGCCACATGGGCCAGCATCACTTTTTGGGGACCAAGTACGTCGCCGATGGCGTACACGCCGGGCACGGACGTGCTCAGCCGGTCGTCCGCCGGAATCCAGCCCCTTTCCGTGGCCAAACCAATGGTTTCCAGGCCGATCCCTTCCGTGTTCGGCTTCCGGCCCACCGAAACCAGAACCATCTCCACATCCAGGCCCGCCGGTTTGATCCGGTCCTTTTTGGGGTTGGGGCTGAACGGCGACACCCGAAGTAGAACCCGGACCCGGCCGTCCACCACTTCGGCCGAGGCCACCGTCTGATCCAAATACACGCCGAACTTCCGCTTTTTCATTTCCCTCAGGATCACCTTGGACGATTCCTCATCCACCGAAGGGAGAGGCAGCACCCGGTCCAGCCCTTCCACCAGGCTCACCTTGACGCCCATAGCCGAAAAAATGAAGGCGAATTCGCAGCCGATCACTCCGGCGCCCACCACCAGCATGGATTCCGGCAGCCGCCTGAGGGCCAGGGCTTCGTTGCTGGAAAGAATGTACCGGCCGTCCACGGCCAGACCGGGGAGGTCCATGGGCCGGGACCCGGTGGCGATAATCAGCCGGTCCCAATCCACCGTCACCAAGCCATCGGCCGTTTGGGCTTCGGCTTGGCCCGGCCCGGTGATTCGTCCGGTCCCCCGGATGTACCGCACTTTTCGCGTCTGTAACAATTTTTCAATGCCGCCGGCCTGATCCGCGATAACGGCTTCCTTGCGGGCCATCAGCCGGGCCATGTCCACCTGGGGAACCACCGCGCCCGTCAGGCCGAATTCCTCCGCCTGGTGGAACCGTTCCAGCAGGTCCGCCGTGTTTTTAAGCACCTTGGAAGGGATGCAGCCATGATTCAGGCAGGTTCCGCCCACCCCTTCCTTTTCGATAACGGTCACTTCGGCGCCCAAACGGGCGGCTTCCAGGGCGGCCACGTACCCGCCGGGTCCGGCGCCCAGGATGGTGATGCGGCTTTTCATGGCGGCACTCCTCGGGGAGGTTGTGTTGGGGGATGGAAGCCGATGCTTCCGAAGAGAGATTATAGAGGCACTGTCTGCTCATATCAAGTGAAATGATGACATCGATTGATGATATGCCATTTTTTTTAGATAAATATTGACAGAATCATCAGCTTGGTATAAATTTCCGGCATCCACCATGAGGCTGGGGGAATCGGCCTTGAAAATCGACGATGTAAACTTGAGTATCATCAAGCACTTGAAGGATGGCCGGAAGTCCTTCCGCGAGATCGCCGTGGCCCTGGGGCTGGCGGAAAATACCGTCCGGTCCCGGGTTCAGCGGCTTCACGAGGAAGGGGCTCTGGAGATCGTGGGTCTGGTGGACCCGGAAGCTTTGGCCGGCCACCGGCTGGTAATGGTGGGGGTGAAGCTGGCCACCATGTCCCTGGTGGAAAAGGGCCGGGAATTCAGCCTGCTCCGGGGGGTGGTGGCGGTCAGCGTGGTGACGGGCCGGTACGACCTGATCCTGACGGTGCTTCTTTCGGACGAATTCGATCTGCTTCGGTTCTATACTGAAGAGGTGATCAAAATTTCCGAGGTTTTATCCGTGGAGACCTTTGTGGTATACAAAGGGTTCAACCAAAAAGTTCCATACATCCTCTGACCCGAAAGGGGGACGGCGTCATGCCCGAGACGGGAAAGAAGACCCCGCTGTACGCCTGGCATCAGGCCCAGGGGGCCTTGGTGGTGGATTTTGGCGGCTGGGACATGCCCTTGTGGTACAAAACCGGGGCGGTAAAGGAACACCTGGCGGTGATCGAAGCCGCGGGGTTGTTCGATACCAGCCATATGGCCGTCCTTCGGCTGGATGGTCCCGACGCTTTTTCGTTGTTGCAGCATTGCTTTACCAAGGACCTGACGGCCTGCGTAGGCCCTTCGGCCGGGCCTTTGGCGCCCGGCCGCTGTGTGTACGGCGCGTTTCTGACGGCCGATGGGCATGCTCTGGATGACGCCATTGTGTACAAGACGGGTCCGGAAGCCTTCATGGTGGTGGTCAACGCCAACATGGGGCCGGTGGTCGCCGCGCATCTGGAAGCCCATCGGGCCGGCCGCACGGTTCGGATTCAGGACCTTTCCGCCCGCTTGGGCAAGATGGACCTTCAGGGCCCCCTGGCGGGCCGGATTATCAAAAAAGTGCTGAAAGATCCGGACCGGGTTTTGACCGGGCTGCCTTATTTTTCGTTCAAGGGGCATTTTGACCCATCGGCCGTACCGGAACCGGTCTTTACCGTGGACGGCACGCCCATCCTCCTTTCCCGGACCGGGTACACGGGGGAATTCGGGTTCGAACTGTTCATGGCTCCTGAAGCCGCGGCCAAGGTGTGGGACATGATCCTGGAGGCGGGCCGGGAGTTCGGCCTGATTCCCTGCGGCCTGGCGGCCAGGGATTCGCTTCGGGCCGGCGCGATGCTGCCCTTGTCCCACCAGGACATCGGCCATTGGCCCTTCGTCAACCATCCCTGGTCCTTCGCTTTGCCCTACAACGCGGCGGGAAATGGGTTTACCAAATCCTTCGTGGGCGATGTGGTGCTCGGGCTGGCTCCCAAGGCCGACCATACCGTGGCCTACGTGGGGCGGGACCCCCGCAAGGCGGCCCTTCACGACGCGGACGGCAAGCCCGCCGTGGTGGTGGACGCCCAAGGCCGGGAAATCGGCGTGGTCCTCACGTCCGTGGCCGATATGGCCCTGGGATTGGATCAGGGCCGGATCGTTTCCCTATCCGATCCCAACCGTCCGGCCGGGGCCAAATTCAAGGGCCTGGTCTGCGGGTTCATCCGGGTGAACAGGCTTCTGGACCAAGGCGAGGAAGTGGAAATCCGGGACGCCAAACGCGGCCTCAAGGTCCAGGTGGTCCGGGATATCCGGCCGTTCCGTACGGCCCGCAAGCCCCTTAAGGACATGCTTTAAGAAATGGCTCGGGAGGCCCGGCCCGTTTCGATCAAAAAAGCGGTCCGGCCCCCGGCTTCCAATCCTTTGGGAATCGGGTTTCCCGTGGATGGGGAACCAAGACCATCGCGTTATTTCCAACTCTTTGAGTCAACGAAACGATCGATTATGTCAGGAGGCGCCCAATGAAAGAGCTTTCGGATCTCAAGTTTCCAGCCGACGTGCGGTACGCCGCCGACCACGAGTGGGCCAAGATCGTGAACGGCGTGGCGCGGGTGGGGATTTCGGATTTCGCCCAGGATCAATTGGGCGACATCACCTTCGTGGAACTGCCGCAGGTTGGCGACACCTTCGGTAAGGGCGACGAATTCGGCACGCTGGAATCCACCAAGGCCGTGTCCGAGCTGATCGCTCCGCTTTCCGGCGAAGTGGTCGCGGTCAACGAAGCGCTCGAAGACAACCCCGCCCTGGTGAACGGGGAACCGTACGAAGGCGGATGGATCATTGAAGTGAGGCCCGAAGATCCGGCCGAAATGAACGACCTGATGGACCGGGACGCGTACGTGGAGATGCTGAAGAACCAAAGCTGACAAACGCCGGCGAGGCGCCCGCTCCGGGGACCTCATCTGGCCGGGATGCCGCGGTTTTTCCACGATAACGACCGATACCCGGATTCCGGGTTCAATACCGCCCGAGCCCGTAAACGGGCTCCCTGAAGGGCGCCCGATTTTCCGGGCGCTCTAGGCCGGCGGACATGGGGAGGCATTTTATGCGGTACGTACCGCACACCGAGGACGACATCCGGGCCATGTTGGATGTCGTGGGCGCGCCGGACCTGGACGCCCTGTTCGCCTCGATCCCGGCGGGCGCCCGCCGGCCGGAAGGATTGAACCTGCCCGAAGCTCTGACGGAAATGGAGCTGACGGCGCATATGAGCGCTTTGGCCGGAGCCGGCGGCCAGGGCTTCCAGGTATACGCGGGCGCGGGCAGTTATGAACACTTCGTTCCGGCCGCGGTGGGGTATCTTCTTGGCCGGTCCGAATTCGTGACCGCGTACACGCCCTATCAACCGGAAATCAGCCAGGGCACCCTGCAGGCCATCTACGAATATCAAACCCTGGTCAGCCGCCTGTTGGGCTTCGAAGCGGCCAACGCTTCGATGTACGACGGCGCCACCGCTCTGGCCGAAGCGCTGTTGATGTCCCTTCGGATCAACAAGAAAAAGACCAAGGTGGCCGTTTCCCGGGCCATTCACCCCAATTACCGGAAGGTGGTGGAAACCTATTTCCGGCCCACGGGATACGAAGTGGTGGAGCTGCCCTTCGACGGGGCCGGCCGGACGGTTTTGGATGGAATGAATCTGGCCGACCTGGCCGGCTTGGCCGTGGGGTCCCCCAACTTTTTCGGAGTGGTGGAAGACCTGGGGCCCATGGCGGCCAAGGTCCGCGACGCCGGCGCCCTGTTCATCACATCCTTCACCGAGCCTCTGGCTTACGGGGTGTTCAAAAACCCGGGCAGCCTGGGGGCCGATATCGCCTGCGGGGAAGGCCAAAGCCTGGGCCTGCCCCGGTCCTTCGGCGGTCCCGGCCTGGGTATGTTCGCCACGCTCATGAAGCACATCCGCAACATTCCCGGCCGCCTGGTGGGCCGGACGCATGATCTTTCCGGCCGGCGGGGCTTCGTTTTGACCCTGTCCACCCGCGAACAGCACATCCGCCGGGAAAAAGCGGTGAGCAACATCTGCACCAACAACAGCCTTTGCGCTTTGGCCGCCGCCATGTATATGGCCTCGGCCGGGTCCACCGGTCTGGCCGCCCTGGCCCGCCAGAACCGGGACAAGGCCGAATACCTCAAGGGCCGTTTGGCGGAAAAAGGCCTGGTTTCGCCCTTCCCGGGTCCCACGTTCAATGAATTCGTGGTGAAAATGCCTCAGGGGTTCGAAGCCCGGTGGAAGGAACTGCTGGGCCAAAAGATCATGGCCGGTCTGCCCATTGAACGATACTACCCCGAACTGGCCGGACACTACCTTTTCTGCGCCACCGAGGTTCATTCGCGGGAAAACCTGGACCGGTTGGCGGCGGAGGTGACGAAATGACCGTTTTCCCCGGCGACAGCGGCCTGATCTTCAACGAGCCTCTTTTGTGGGAAAAAGGGAAAAAGGGCCGGGTGGGGATCAGCCTGCCCCGACCGGACGTACCCGAAGCCGCCCCCTTGGGCGACCAATGGGCCGGACCGGCTCCGGATTTTCCCGACCTGGGCGAAGTGGACGTGGTTCGGCACTATACCCGGCTGTCCCAATGGAACTTCGGCGTGGATTCGGGCATGTACCCCTTGGGGTCCTGCACCATGAAATACAACCCCAAGATCAACGAACGAATGGCCGCTCTGCCCGGACTGGCCGACGTTCACCCCTTGCTGCCCGAAGAATACGTACAAGGGCCTTTGCGACTGATGTACGAACTCCAGAACCTGTTGACGGAAGTGACGGGCATGGACGCCATCAGCGTTCAGCCCACGGCCGGGGCCCATGGCGAATTGGCGGGCATGCTGGTCATCCACGCGTATCACCGGTCCAACGGTGAAAAGCGGTCCCGGATCATCGTGCCGGATACGGCCCACGGCACCAACCCGGCCAGCGCGGCGTTGTGCGGCATGGAACCTTTGGGGATTCAGTCCAACGACCAGGGGATTTTACCGGTCGAGGCGGTGGCCGCGGTGATGGATGAATCCGTGGCCGGGATCATGGTGACCAACCCCAACACGCTGGGTCTGTTCGAGGAAAATTTTCAGAAGATCGCCCAGGTGGTCCACTCCAAGGGCGGGTTGGTGTACTGTGACGGCGCGAACATGAACGCCATCATGGGCATTGCCCATCTGGGCCGGTTGGGCGTGGACGTGATGCACCTGAACCTGCACAAAACCTTTTCCACGCCCCACGGCGGCGGCGGTCCGGGTTCGGGGCCGGTGCTGGTTCGGAAGCATTTGGAAAAATTCCTGCCCGTCCCCCGCATCGTCAAGGATGGGGACCGGTACCGGCTGTCGGACGATTTTCCGGATTCCATCGGCCGGCTCCATGCCTTTTACGGCAACTTCGGGGTGATGATCAAGGCGTACAGCTACATCATGACCCTGGGCAAAGACCTGAAAAAGGCCAGCCAGGTGGCGGTGCTCAACGCCAACTACATCAAGGAACAGCTGAAAAGCGTTTTGCATCTGGCGTACGACCGGCCCTGCATGCACGAATGCGTTTTTTCGGATAAAAACCAGAAAGACCAGAAAATCACCACGTTGGATATGGTGAAACGGCTCATGGACTATGGGTTCCATCCGCCCACCATCTATTTCCCGCTGGTGGTTCATGGGGCGATCATGATAGAACCAACGGAAACCGAATGCAAAGAAGACATCGATGTCTTCATCGAAGCGTTCAAGTCCGTGGTCCGGGAAGCGCTGGAAGACCCCGAAGCCCTTCATCGGGCGCCCAGCCGGAGCAAGGTCCGGCGGCTCGACGAAACCGCGGCCGCCCGGAAACCCTGTTTGATCAATTGATTCCGCCGGTTGATGGACGGTTTCCATTCCTCGATGGAAATCGTTCAAGGCCGGCATACCGGGGCCCTGGGGTATCATGGAACCCTGGGGGGGAGTGTCGCCGATGAAGCGGTTCATGATTCTTTTCGTGGTCGGCCAGGATCGGCCGGGGATCGTGGACGATGTGTCCACCATCCTGTTCGAACGGGGCGCGAATATCGAAGACAGCCGCATGGCCACCCTGGGCGGCTGTTTTTCCATTATGATCCTTTTTTCCACTCCGGCCGAACATCTGGCGAACGTTTTGGCCGGCATGGACCGCTTGAAGAATCAGGGCTTCGATGTGTCCGCTCACGATGCCCAAGACCCGGCGTCGCTGGTCCGGCCCGCCGAACTCCCGCTCAAGCTCCGTGTCACCGCCATGGACCACCCCGGGATCGTTACCAAGGTGGTGCGAATTCTTAGAAAATACGATGTGAACATCGAATCGCTGAACACCCGGGTGCTGTACGCGCCGCTGTCCGGCGCCCCCCTGTTCGATTTGGACCTGGAATCCGCCGTGCCGGCCTCTCAGCCTATCTCCCGCGTGAAGGCGGAACTGAGTGAACTGGCCGATGTCGAAAACCTGGATCTGACCTTTATCAAGTAGAACCGCCACCGGCGGGAAGAGGGCCGAACTCACGCCGACCCCTTCCCACCGGAATTGTCCAACGTACCATTTTTAGTGATAGCCTTGACGATAGGGCTCCGGCCCCTTATAACTCTTTAAAGTGGTATTGATTTTTTTCTAACACTCAAACGTAACACTCCCGGCGGAGGCCCCCAGCGACCATGCGGTACGTGATCATCGGCCACGGCGTGGCCGGCCATACGGCGGCCCAGAGAATTCGTTCCCTGGATCCGGTCGGCGCCATCACCCTGTTTTCCAAAGAGCCCGACCTGTTCTACTACCGCGTCCGTCTGCCCGAAGTGGTGGCCGGGGAAGTGAACATGGACCGATTGGCCGTTCAGCCCCGGGAATGGTACACTCAGAACGCGATTGACGTGGTTTTGGGCGAAACCGTGGTCGAAGTGGATCCGGCCGAACGCCGGGTGGTTGGCGACCGGGGCGCCAGGGCTTCATATGACGCCTTGCTCCTGGCCGTGGGCGCCAAAAGCTTCGTTCCGCCGGTGGCCGGTTCGGACAAGCCCGGGGTCTTTACCCTACGGGACGCCGCTGACGCCCGAGCCATCCGCGCGGCCGCCGAAACAACCGGCACGGCGATCCTGGTGGGCGGCGGTCTTTTGGGCCTCGAAGCGGGCTACGGCCTGATCCGGCGGGGACTCCGGGTGCATGTGGTGGAAATGTTCGACCGGTTGTTGCCCCGGCAGATGTGCCCCACCGGCGCTCGTCTGCTTCAAAATCATTTGGAAACCTTGGGCTTTTCCTTTTTCTTGGGCGCCCGGATCAAGGAAATTTTTGGGGCCGACCGAGCCGAAGGACTGCTGCTCGAAGACGGCCGGCGTCTGGACGGCGGGCTGGTTCTTTTTTCCGCCGGAGTCCGCCCCAACTTGGATCTGGCCAAAAGCCTGGGGCTTCAGATCGAGCGGGGCGTGGTGGTGGATGACGGCCTGAAGACCAGCCTGGATGGCGTTTGGGCGGCCGGCGATCTGGTCCAGCACCGGGGTCAGGTGTATGGCATTTGGCCGGCGGCCAGGGACCAGGGCCGGGTGGCGGGCGAAAACATGGCCGGCGGTTCGGCCGTTTATACCGGCACGGTGATGTCCAACGCGCTCAAGGTGGCCGGAGTGGACCTGACGTCCGCCGGGAATATCGACCCCGAAGACAAGTTGCCTCAGGCCGTGTTCACCGACGGCCGGGTGTTCCGGAAAATCGTGATGGATCAGGGTCGGATCGCGGGTTTCATTTTCTATGGTCTTAAAACCGGTCTTCGGGAATGCCAGGAAGCCCTGGCTTCGGGCCGGGACGTGAGCGCATTTCTGGCGGCGATGAAGGAAAAAGAATTCGATTTCAGCCGATTGTCCGCGTAATCCGGGGCTTGTTGGGCCGGTTGGGTATCCAATGCCGGCTTCGGCGTTCAAGGGGAAGGGGCGGCCGGAGACCGGTTGGGACGGATTGTTCGCGGTCGGAGAATGGCTCGCGTGGGGATCCTTGCGGTTACGTCCGTGGATGGACGGAGGCAGGGAGGGGAAAAACGTGAGGTCCGCTCATGTTTTCCGTGAGTTTTCACCCGTCACCCATTGCACTTCTACCCAAAGGGCCCTATGATGGAGACTAAACTCTGGTACAGCGGCCGGAGACTCCAGCGGAGAAACCGTTGGAGGTATGAAGCCGTTTCTAAATAAGATGCTTGCCCTGGTTCGAGGTTGGGCCGCGAGGCCTACCGGAAGAATAGCCGCTCTATTTTATGGACGGACATCCCGGCCCCCGAAATAGAATCCGGGCGAACGGTCATGAGGGAAATGGCTTCTACATAACTACCTTATAAAAAGGGGACAAAACGTATGATTAAAGTGATGCTCTTCATCGACGGCAGTTGGTTGTACCGGAACACGCCTAAACTGGCCAAGCGGTATGGACGAAGCGATTATCGCATCGACTACGGCAAATTGCCGGCCGTGCTTGCCGAGGAACTGGCCATACTGATGAACCTTCCCGCCACGGAAATTCATCTGGTTCGCAGCAACCTCTTTGCCAGCATCCCGGTCAACTATCACGCCGACGACGAGGACCTGGTGGAAAAACAGCGGGACTTCTACGAAATTCTTCGTGAGGAGTACCATTACGAAACCGAGATCTACGACATCAACTTCAGCGGCGGCCCGGTGAAAAGTCAGGAAGACGTGGTCCGGGTGATCCGGCCTGAAGAAAAATGCGTGGACGTGGCCTTGGCCTCCTCTCTGCTCAGCTATGCCGCCATTCCCGGAACCTACGACATCGCCATGGCCGTGATCGGCGACCGGGACTATGTGCCCGCGTTCCGCCATGTGCGGCAGTTGGGGAAACGGGTGGCCATCGCCAGCATTCAGGGTTCGTGCGCCAAGGAATACCTGGATCCGGCGGATAAGGAACGGGTGCGCGATTTCGACGTGATCTTCCTGGGCAATTATCTCAACCGCTTCGAATTCAAATACGAGCCCCGGCAGGTGCGTTGCGAATCGGAATTCCATATCGGCAACCGGACCGTCTGGACCACTTATCGTCCCCGCAAAGGCCGGCCTTTCTTCTGCGATGAATGCATGGCCAAATATACCGAACAGCGCAAAGACACCCCCAGGCCGGTCAGCACGTATCGTCCCGCCGAGGTCGGAGCACCCGCCGCCCAGGGGCAGGGACCCACGCAAACCGGAATGATCAAACGGGTCTTGGCTGAAAAATTCTATGGCTTCATCGCCGGCGAAAACAACCAGGACTATTATTTCAACAAAAACAATCTGGCCGAAGACCTGCCCTGGGACCGGGTTCAGGAACTGGGACTCAAGGTGGATTTCGAAATCTACCGGGAACCCAACGACTACCAGGCCGGCGCGGCCATGAACGTTCGGCTGGCGCAAAAACGCGTGGTGGCGCCCTTCGACGTGGAAGACGAACTGGCCGCCATGGAAGCCGAACGGAAAGCCCGGGAGGAAGCCGAAGCCGCTTTGTCGGCCCAGGAAGCCCAGGACGTTTTGGAAGCCCGGGAAAGCGCCGAATCGGGTCTAGACGCCGATTAACCAGACAGACACCCTTCCCCTCCCGCTCGGGGCGCTTCGGCGCCCCTTTTGTACGTACCACCCGTTTGGGCGAGGGGATACCGAGTCGCGATAAAAAGGGTATAAAAATTCAGCGGATTTGTGTTGGGGTGAGGCACGTCTCGCCTACATCAAAATCGCTGGGCGAGGCATGCCCCGCCCTACGGTTCAACCCAAATTTCATTCGCCAGTATTCATTCGATCGCGACTTGGTGTAAAACAGCGAAGAATAAAATGATCCGAAATCGATCAAATCCAAAATCGACGGAATAATCGTCTGTCCCAACGATACCGTGAACTTTTCCGGTTACCCCCGCGTGTGGCATTCCCCGCAGGTCAAGGGGCCTTTTTTCTCGGTTTCGTGGCATTTTTTGCACAAATTGTGGTACGCCGAAAGAATCCGGGGTTGGTTCCCCTGGGCTTGTTCTTTATGGCAGGACGAGCAGGCCTGGTCTTCGGATGATTCCCCGTCCACCTTCTTTCCGTCCTTGTACAGGTGGTGGCAGACCGAACAGTCCGAAGCCATGGGGTACCCGGTGTGCTGGTCATGGTTGAAGGCCGACACCGGCCGGTCCCGATCGGCGAAGACCGTCCGCACCCAGCCGTCGGTAAAGGAACGGCCGTCCTGAAATACCGCCGGCGGATCCCCCGCCCGGACGTCCGGTCCCTGTCCCATCACCAGAATCAAGCCGAACAGCAGAGCCGCCAGCGCTCCGCCCATGATCTTTTTCGCCATGATCCACCTCGAGTGTCGTTCCGAAATCCCTTGCCGGACTCCGGCTCCCATGGAAACCACGCCCAGAGCGGCGAAGCATCAGCCCGCCGTGTTGGTCTTTTCCATACAGTCGTAAATGATTTCCGACAAAAACTTGAATTCCATGCCCAGTTTGTAATGCTCGTTCACGTCTTCGAGGCCCCGGTGGCAGTTGTGGCAGGGGGCGATCACCACGTCCGCGCCCGTGGCCCGGAGTTGGTCCGCCTTGATTTTTATGCCTTCCATCCGGACGGTTTTGTACGGCGGGCCGGTGTTGATGACTCCGCCTCCCGCGCAGCAGCAATAGTTATGTTCCCGGTTGGGATGCATCTCCACGAAATCCGAACAAAAGGCCCGGACCACTTCGCGGGCCTTTCGTGGAGCCCTCGGCCTCGGACGATGTTGCAAGGATCGTGAAAAGTGACCTTTTTTTCGTATTTCCTGGCTACCTTCAGCCGGCCCGTCGTCAGCAGTTCCCAATAGAATTCAATGGCGTGGACCACGGGCACGGGTTCGCTCCGCCATCCCAGCCAGCGGTTGCCCACGTCGTATACCGACCGGAAGGCATGGCCGCATTCGCCCATCACGATCCGTTTCACCTTCAAGCGTTGGGCCAGTTCGAAATGCTTGCGCTTGAGCCGGCCCATGATCTCGAAATCGCCGGTGAACATGGCCATATCGCTGTTGTCCCAACCCGGGGCCGAGGGCATGGTCCAGTTGAGGCCCGATTCGTTCAGGATCACCGCCGCCAGGTATATGAGCTGGGTTTGGAATTTGGGTTCCGGGGCGATCACCGAATACATGATGTCCGCCCCATCCTTGTCCAGGGGGATCCGAAGATGAGGAATTTCCTCCCGGGCCTCGTCTTCCTGCCACAAAAGGCTGTCGATCCACTCATCTTCCTTGACCCACATCTGGTTCATGGTGGCGGCGTGGCTGTGGGCGGTATCTTGAATGTACCGGGGGGTGACGCCCAACAGGTGACAGATCCGTCGGGTCACCTGGATCATGTACGCGGTGTCGATCCCCATGGGGCAATACATGGCGCAACGGCGGCAAAGGTTGCATTCGGTATAGGCCACCAGGGCCATCCGCCGAAGAGCCTCCGGAGAAACCCGGCCCTTGTGTTTCAACAGCTCCCAAATGGTCTGTTTCACCTTGCCAACGGGCGAATATTGGGGGTCGCCGTCGTGGGAAAGGTAGTAATGGCAGCCATCGGAACAGAGGCCGCAGCGAACGCAGGTTTCCACGTACGCCTTGAGCCGGGCTCCGGTTTCGTTCGCCAGAACCCGCTGAACGACTTTTTGAATTTTGCTTTCGTCCAGCCGGGCCAAAGCGTCGTCGAGCCCTGGATCGGGCTGAATTTTCCGGGGAGCGGTCGGTGGGGTGGTTCCGGTCATGTTGGTCCTCCCGCGCGTTTATCTACCAGTCCCGGGCATGGCGAACGGCGCCGAATTCGCTGCCGATGTACCCGCGGATGAAGGGGGCCAGCATCATGTGGCTGAGCCGCGTGAAGGGGATGGCCATCAGCCAACCCTCGCCCGAAAGAATATGGAGCACCACCATGGCTTGGTACGGGCCGATCTGATGGTACGCCAAAAACCCGGTGACGAACGGCAGGGCCACCAATACCAGGATGGCCCAGTCCTTGGCCGTGGTCACGTACCGAACTTCGGGCCGGACCACTCGGCGGACTCCGAAAAAGACGCAGGCGCCGATCACCACCACGGTCAGCAGGTCCGCCAGAGGATCGGGCAGGGTGGGCCAGGACAGGCCGTGGTAATAGTCCATCAACATCATGTGAGCGCCCAGGAAAAGGGGCGTGAAGACAAGGCTGAGATGGAACAGAAAAGTGACCGCGGTCATCACCGGGTGCCGCCGGGAATTGACCGGGTGAAAGGGAATACTCCAGTGCAGGATGGACCGGAGCGCGTATTTAGGGCTCATGTATTCGAGGACCATGGGGTCTTTACGGCGGGCCAGGTCGTAAAACACCCACAAGCGGAAAACCAGCCCCAGGACGAAGACCGCTCCGGCGATCCAGGCCAGGGGGCCGACAACGAATCCATAGACCGCGTGCATGGCTGTTCCCCCGTTTAGAAGTCGGCGAGCGGCGCGACGATGCGGATGAAGGTTCCCTGGTTCACGGCCCGGATGAGCACCCGGTCGCCTTCCGGACCAAAGGCGGGGTCGAACACCTGGTCGAATTCCTTGGAGTACGGCCGGCCGTCCACCACCACCGTGAACTTTTCACCGCGCTGGATTCGGGCCGCCGCGTGAGCTCCGTCCGGCGAAAAAACGGCGGGCCAAACCCGGTCGTACCCGCCGGGCCAAGCCTGGCCGTCCACGGCCACGGTCCAACGGTCCCCTTCCTTGCCCAACAAGGCCGCCTTCCGGCCGTCCGGAGCCAGCACCAGGTCCGTGGCCGACTCGAAGGTCTGGTCCCAGGCTCGTCCGTCCACCGCCGCGGTGAACCGGCTAAAGCGTGGAGCCACGATGGCCCACAGTTTTTTTCCATCCGGAGCGAACGCGGGCTGCCACACCTGAGCGAAATCGGCGGGCCAGAGCATTTGATCGTCCTGGAGCATGCCCCATTTGCCCGCCGCCCGGAAGGGCGCCGCCACGGACCCCGAGGCCGGGTTGAACCGGGGTTCCCAGACGGTGGCGTAGCGTTTGGCCCAGGGTTGGCCGTCCACGGCGATGGTGTAATCGTACAAGCTGAGCCGGACGGAGGCGGCCACGCGGGTTCCGGCGGCGTCGAAGGCGGGGGTCCAGGCGTTCACGAAGGTGGTGTCCCAAGCCCGGCCGTCCACGGCCACGGTGTAGACCCCACGCTGGTACGCCTGGATATCCGCCGCCGCCAGGGACTGGGTTTGAACCACGGCCGCGCCGGACCGGCCCTGGGGTTCCAAAACAAAATCCGTGGCGCTTTCAAACAGTTCCGGCCATACTTCGCCGTTCAGGGCCAAGCCGTACGTCGTGTCGCGCTGGATGTTCACCGCGACCACGCCGCCATCCTGGCTGAACCTC
>JAGVGV010000460.1 GCA_020056895.1 Deltaproteobacteria bacterium | reverse complement strand
ACCCCGCCCTTCGCCGGGCCCGGGCCATGGAACGAATCTTGACCGAATCCACGGTCCTGATTCGGAAGGGTGAATTGATCGTGGGCGCCAAAACGCCCACCCCCTTGGGATCCCCCCTTTATCCCGAATTCAATTGCGCCTGGATCCAGTCGGAACTGGAAACCCTGGCCTCACGAGCGGAAACCGCTTTTCACGTTTCAGCCGGCACGCTTAACGAGTTGAAAACACACGTGATTCCCTACTGGCCCGGCCGGACGGTTCTGGACCGGATCGTGGAAAACGTTCCTTCCTCGTCCCTGAAGGCCGTGGAAGAAGGGCTGTTTTTCCACTACTACCTCAACCGGAGCATCGGCCACATTACGGTCAACTACGAAAAGGTCATCACCAAGGGACTGGCCTATATCCGCGAAGAAATCCGGAACGCCCGCGAGGCTCTTTCCGGCTCGTCCGAAAACCGGGCCGAAAAGGAAGCTTTTTACGACGCGTTGTCCCGGGTGCTGGAGGCCATCATCGCCCTGGCCCACCGGTATGCCCGGGAAGCGGACCGGATGGCCGAGGCATGCCAGGATCCGGAACGAAAGAAGGAACTGGCCCAGATCGCCGCCAACTGCCTCCATGTGCCCGAATTTCCGGCCGAAACCTTCTGGCAGGCGCTTCAGTCCTTCTGGTTCGTCCATCTGGCCTTGAACCTGGAAAGCAATTCGTACGCGATTTCGCCGGGCCGGTTCGACCAGTACATCCACCCCGCGTTGAAACAAGATTACGAACAGGGGCGGTGCACCCCGGATCAGGCGTTGGAACTGGTTCACTGCCTGTGGATCAAATTCGCGGAATTGACCGTGGCCAAGGAAGGCGGCACGGCCAAGGCCAGCAACACATACACGGATTTCCAGAACTTGAACGTGGGCGGGTTGAAGCCGGATGGATCGGACGGCGTGAACGATGTTTCGTATCTCTGCCTTCGGGCCCAAAAAGACCTGCTGTTGCCTCAGCCGCAGTTATCGGTGCTGATCAGCGCCAAATCGCCTCAGGATTTTTTGCTAAAAAGCTGCGAACTGGCCCGGATGGGCACGGGCATGCCGGCCTTTTACAACGCCGATGAACTGATCGTGGCCCTTATGGACAAGGGCAAGAGCCTGGATGACGCCCGGCGGGGGGCCATCAACGGCTGCGTGGAAATCACCGGCCAGGGCAACGATTTCATGGCTTCATCCGGGTATATCAACCTGGCCAAGTGTCTGGAACTGGCCCTGAACGACGGCGCCAGCATGACCACCGGGATTCCGTGGGGACCCAAGACGGGCAAGCCGGAGCACTTTGGCTCCATGGACGATCTGTGGGCCGCGTTCGAAGCCCAGATCGAAGCCATGGTCGCCCTGAAAATCCGGTACGACAACGGGGCACGGAAGGCTTTCGCGGATCATTGCCCGGCGCCGGTCACGTCCCTGTTCGTGGACGGGTGCGTGCCATCGGGCCGGGATTACCACCAGGGGGGAGCCCGGTACCACCTGCCCATGCTCTGCGGCGTGGGAACCGGGACGGTCACGGATTCCCTGGCGGCCATCGATCATTTTGTTTTTGGCGAAAAAACGGTGGACCTGGCCACGCTGGCGGCGGCGTTGAAAAGCAATTTTACGGGCCATGAACCGCTCCGGGAACTCTTGTGGAACAAGGCCCCCAAATACGGCAACGATCTGGGCAAAGTGGACCGGATCGCCGCCGAACTGGTGCGTCGTTTCGTCCGGATTTTGAAAAAATTCACCGATGATATGGGCCACCCGTACGCCGCCAACATGATCCCCACCACCACCCATCTGCCGTTTGGCGATCTGACCGCGGCCACGGCGGACGGCCGGTTGGCCGGGCGGCCTCTTTCGGAAGGGATTTCACCGGTGCAGGGGAAAGACCTGGCCGGCCCCACGGCGGTGGTGAAGACCATGGGCGGGATCGATCACGCCTCCACGGCGGGCACGCTCTTGAACATGAAATTTTCGCCCAAAACCCTCGAGGGGGAGGGGCTGCCCAAGTTCGCGTCCTTGATCCGGTCCTATTTCGATCTGGGGGGGCACCACATGCAGTTCAACGTCACTTCGCGGGAAGCTCTGCTGGCGGCTCAGGAACGGCCGGACGAGCACCGTTCGCTCCTGGTGCGGGTGGCGGGGTACAGCGATTATTTCGTGCGGCTTAGCCGGGAAGTGCAGGACGAAGTGATTTCGCGCATGGAGCATGGCCGTTGACCATGAATCCTACCGCTTCGGCCTTGGTTTTCGATGTGATGCGGTACGCCATTCACGATGGCCCCGGGATCCGGACCACGGTTTTTTTCAAGGGCTGCCCGCTCCGCTGCGCCTGGTGCGCCAATCCGGAATCCCAAAAGCCGGTTCCGGAATTGTCGTATACCGCCGGTTCCTGCCTTCTGTGCGGCCGGTGCGCCGAAGTCTGCCTCCAGGGCGCCATCACGGTGAAGGACGATCGTCACGAAATCCGGCGGGACCTTTGCCAGGCGTGCGGAACGTGCGCCCAAAACTGCCCTGCCGGCGCGTTGACGCTCCTGGGCCGGACCGTGACCCCCGAGGCCTTGTTCGACGAAGTGACGGCGGACCGGATTTTCTGGGATCGATCCGGCGGGGGCGTTACCCTTTCCGGCGGCGAACCGTTGGCGCAAGGGGCGTTCTGCCGGGAATTTTTGCGGCTTTGCCGCGATCGGTACATATCCACCGCCGTGGAAACCTGTCTCCAGGCCCCCCGGGAAGCCATCGAGGCCGTGGACCCCTTCGTGGACCACTGGATCTGCGACCTCAAGATCGCCGACGGAGCCAGGCACAAGATCATGACCGGCGTGGATGGGACGGTGATCCGGAACAACCTGGACTGGCTGGCCGGGAAGCGGGAAAACATCCTGGTCCGGATGCCGCTGATTCCCGGCGTCAACGACCCCCCGGACGACCTCGATGCCCTGGCCGCCTTTCTGGCGCCGATGCAGGCCAAGGTCGTCCTCGAAATCATGCCCTACCACCGGTTGGGGGAATCGAAATACGAACGCCTGGGCCGGGATTATCCGTTGAAGGGATTCCGGCCGCCGGCCGAGGACCATGTGGAATCGGCCCGGAACCGGCTGAGGAATTTGGGGCTTCAGGTGGTTCCGGCGGCACGGTGAAGGCGGGGGAATCCAGGCGCGGCGGGGCTTCCGGTTTTCATGATT
>JAGVGV010000628.1 GCA_020056895.1 Deltaproteobacteria bacterium | reverse complement strand
TGGTGACCAGACGTGAATCCAGCACGGCCAATAGGCCACGGTCGGTCCGAGTCCGGATCAGGCGGCCGAGGCCCTGTTTGAGGCTGATGACCGCCTCGGGCAGATGGTATTGAAGAAAGGGGTCGCCGCCTTCGTCCTTCAGCCGCTGACTCCGGGCCCGGATCAGGGGCCGGTCCGGCCGGGGAAAGGGCAGTTTGTCGATGATGACGGCGGACAGGCTTTCGCCCGGCACATCCACGCCCTGCCAAAAGCTGCTGGTGGCCATGAGCACCGATGATGTTTCGGCCTTGAACCGTTCCAACAGCGCATGCCGGGGGGCTTCCCCCTGGACCAACACGGGCCAGGGCAGCCGGCCGGCCAGGGCCTGGCTGACGAAGTTGAGGTGCCGGTACGACGTGAACAGAACGAAGGCCCGGCCCCGGCTGTACCCCAGCAGCCGCTCGACTTCGGCCACCAGCCGCCCAAGGAAATCCGGAGAACCCGGCACGGGAAAGGACCGGGGGATGTACAACACCGCGTTTTGTTGGTAATCGAAGGGCGAAGGCACGGTGATCCCTTCGATTTCCGCCATAAGCCCCAGGCGTTCCTTAAAATAATCGAAGGACCGGCGGGTGGTGAGCGTGGCCGAGGTGAAGACCAGAGGACGGGGCGAGGCGTACAGGTGTTCTTGAAGTAGCGGGGCCACATCGATGGGCGAAGCCCGAAGCACCACGCTCCGAGCCCGCCGTTCCCCCCAATACACGAAATGGGAATCACGGGCTTCGAGAATGAAATTCAGTTCATCGCTGATGGTCTTGGCCCGCCGAGCCAGGCTCTCGATGTCCTCGTCCTTCTTGGCCAAATCCCCCAGCCGGCCGGCCAGGGCGTCCAGTTCCACCACCATCCGGCCGCCGATGGATCGAAGGGTTTCCGATTTGGGATCGTCGTCGGCGAAGAGTTCCTTTTCGTCCTCGCCCGCCGGATACTCCCGAGCCAGGGTATCGGCCAGATGGCCGGCGGCCTGGAGGTTCTGGAACAGCGCGGCGGACAGCCGGCCTTGGCCCCCCAGTTCCCGCTCGATGTCCCTTTTCAAGCGTCCGATCCGAAGTTGGCTGACTTCGAGCCCGAAATGCTGAGTGACCACATCCTCCAATTCGTGGGCTTCGTCGAACACCACGGCGTCGTACCCGGGGATCACTTCCCCGAAACCGCCCCCCCGGACCGCCAGATCGGCCATGAACAGATGGTGGTTCACCACCACGATGGCGGCCTTAGCCGCCAGCCTCCGGGCCCGCTGAAGAAAGCAGTCCCCCATTTCTGGACACCGGCTCCCCAAACACCGGTCCCCAGCGGCCGAAACATCCGCCCAAGTTAGGAAATCTTCAGGAACGTCCAGGAGTTCCGACCGGTCCCCGGTGTCCGTGGCCTTGGCCCAGGCCAAAAGGCGTGGTAAGTATTCGGTTTCGCGGGCCGAAACCAGAGTGGGATTGTGGATCATTTGCAAAAAATGATGAAGGCAAAGGTAGTTGTCGCGGCCTTTGAGCACCGCCGCTTCGAATCCCGATCCCAACCTCTGGCGGATGAAGGGGATGTCTTTATGAAAAATCTGTTCCTGAAGATTCTTGGTGCCCGTGGAGACCACGGTCCGCAGACCGGAAAGAAGCGCCGGTAAGAGGTACGCCAGGGTCTTGCCCGTGCCCGTGCCGGCTTCCACCAGGGCTGTATCGTGGTTTTCCATGGCTCGGGCCACGGCCCTGGCCATTTCAAGCTGCCCCGACCGGTGCTCGTACCCCGCCCATCCGGCGGACAGCCGACCGCCCGGCCCCAGGAGTTGTTCCAACCGATCCGCCAGGCCCGGCTGAAACGAGGTATGGGAGGAAGGCGCGCCCACCCGGCCTGGTTACATGTCTTTTTCCTCGAGGTCGGATTTCAGGAATTCGTCGCCGCTTCCTCCGCCCCCGAGTTCGGAAATGCCGGTCCCCACGGTCCCGGCCTTGTAACAGATGCTGGATGATCCATTGGTGACGATCTGGGCGTCCGGCGGGGGGACGAAATCCTGAATGGGCCGTCCTTTGAGCACATCCTGCATGTAATAGAGAAAAATCGGAGCCGCGGCCTGCCCGCCGCTTTCCCCCCAGCCCATCCGTTTCATTTCGTCCAGCCCGATCCAGACGCCGGTCACGTATTCCGCCGTAAAGCCCACAAACCAGGCGTCGGACAGGTCGTTGGTGGTGCCCGTTTTGCCCCCGCAGGGCCGGCCCAAGGCCTTCACCCTGGTTCCCGTGCCGTGCTCCACCACCCCTTTGAGCATATACAGGATGGTGCAGGCCGTTCCGGAACTGATCACCCGCTGGCGGTTGGGATGCCCTTCCTGGATCACGTTGCCGTTCCGGTCCACCACGCGGGTGATGAACCAGGGGTCCACTCGTTCGCCCAGGTTGGGATACGTGGAAAAGGCGGAGACCAATTCCGAAAGGGACACGCCGTGGGACCCGAGGGCCAGGGACAGGTTCATGGGCATATCGCCGGTGAGACCCAGTTTTTTGGCCGTGTCGAAAACGGCCGGGTATCCCACCTTGGATAAAAGCTTGATGGCCAGAACGTTCCGCGACTGGGTCAGGCCCGTATACAGGTCGGTGGGGCCGTAGAACTTGTGGTCGTAATTGGTGGGTTTCCAGCGGCGGCCGTGGGCGAAATCGTCGTGGACGATGGGTGAATCGATGAGCACCGACCCGGGCGTGAAACCGTTGTCCATGGCCGCGGTGTAAATGATGGGCTTGAAGGCCGACCCCGGCTGCCGCCGGGACTGGATGGCCCGGTTGAACTGGCTTTCCTTGAAATCCCGGCCGCCCACCATGGCCTTGACCGCCCCGTCCCGAAGGTCCAGGCTCATCAAAGCGCTCTGGACTTCGGGCTTGGCTTCCAACTGGTATTGAATTTCGGTCCGAACCTCTTCCGGCTTGGGCTCGGGAGCGGGTTTGGCTTCGGGTTTTTTCTTGTCCCCGTCTTTTTTGGGTTCTTCCTTCTTGGGCTGGATTTTCACTTCCTCGGCCCGGACCAGGATCACGCTCCCCGGCTTGAACAGCTTGTTCAGGGCCTGATTTTTTACCGCCCATTGGGATTGGGCCTTGCGGATGACTCCGGATATGGCCCCGGCCTTGAAGGCAATCTGGCCGTCCTTGGCATTCAATTCGGTCACCACGGCTTCGAATTCCGATCCGGGACCGATGGGGTTTTCGGCGAATTCGGCCGTCTGGCGTTGGAGAAAGGCGCCGACTTCCTCGGGCGCAAGCTGCTTGTGAGGCCCCTCATAGGGCCGGCGGCGGGTGAATTCCCGTACGCCCCGGGCCACCGCTTCGTGGGCTCGCTGGTCATATTCGATGTTGACCGTGGTGTACACCTGGAACCCATCGTTGTGCACCTGGTCTTCGCCGTACTGATCCACCATCAATCGCCGGATGTGTTCGGCGAAGTACGGCGCGGCGTACAGGTTCACGTTGGACCGGTCCCGGAAGGTTGGTTTTTCCCGGTCCGCTTTTTCAGCCTGTTCCCGGGTGATGAACCCGTTTTCCAGCATCCGGCTGACGGCGTACAGCCGCCGGCGTTCGGCCGCTTCCGGATTGTTGAAAGGGGACCAGCGGCTGGGCGCCTGGGGCATGCCGGCCAACTGGGCCGCTTCGGCGATGGACAACTGGTCCACGTGCTTGTCGAAATAGACCTGAGCGGCGGATTCCACGCCGTACGCGCCATGCCCCAGATAGATGTGATTCAGATAGAGATAAAGGATTTCATCCTTGCTCAAGTACTTGTCGATGCGGTACGCCAGGATGGCTTCGCGGATCTTCCGGGTATATGTTTTTTCGGGGCTCAACAGAAAGGAACGAGTAACCTGCTGGGTGATGGTGCTGCCGCCCTGGACCGTGGTGCCGGCCTCCAGATTGGCCAAAAAAGCCCGGATAATGCTCTGGGGGTCCACGCCCTGGTGGTGATAGAAATTGGAATCTTCGGCGGCGATGAAGGCTTTGCGAACGTGATCCGGAATCTTGGCCAAGGGCACCACGATGCGGCGTTCGGTGCTGTACTCGCCGATGACTCGGCCGTCATCCGAATAGAAAAAGGTTACGATTTTAGGGGAATAGTTTTTCAGGGCGTCGATGGACGGCAGGTCTTGGGAAAAATACCCAAACATCGCCCAGGCGGCGGCTCCACCCACGACCACGCCGCCGGCCGCCAGCCAGAACAACCCCCAAAACAATCGGGAAAACAGGGATCGGGGTTTTGGGGGAGTTTTCGGCTTTTTGGGTCCGCCCCCCTTTCCCTTGACGGGACGTTCCCCGGCCTCGGCCGGTTCCCAAAATCTCTTTTTTCGTTCAATCAAAGGCTCACCTGCGGTTATGGGGCCGGGAAATGGAACCAATGCGTCCCAGGCCCACCGGACGCTACTATCCTATGACCGTCCCGGTTCCGTCAACCCAAATCCTCCCTCGCCGCCCGAGCCTCCCGGCTCAACGAGGCGGGTGGAAAAACATGGCGGTCCCAAAAGATTCGGCTCCATGGTGAGGTGAGGCTTGAACCCATCCCCAAACGTGGGATAGGTTCTTGACAGCCTTCCGTTTCTACGCTTTCCTGGGGCGGATGGGTTCAGGCCGTTTTCCCTTTCGGATCGGGAAGAATATTGACGAACTCTGGAGGTCCATCGGATGGAATGCCCCGTATGTGGATCCTCGGCCGTGGTGGCCTTGTTTTGCCTGGAAAAAGTGGTGGAACAGGTTCAGGACGGCCGTGACCCGTATGACTTGATGTTCAATGACCAAACTCAGGCCGAATGCCGAGCCTGCGGAGCCCGGTTCAACGCCTTGTCGGGAGGTTCGGGGCCTGAATAGCCCCCTGCGGTCATTGGTTCATTCAGTCCCGCAGGTGACCTCCCAATCAGGATTGACCTTAGCATCCACGAATATATCCAAACCCGATTGGCCCGGATCGCGGTTCATTTCCAGGCGAATCCAATCTTCGCCCGGCAACCCCATGGTCGCCCCCCGGTTGGACAATAAATACCCATTTGTCCCTACGAAACAAAACCCTGTTCGGCCCAGGTCGCCCGGCTTGGACCCATCGAACTCGGCCTTCACAGGAACAACCACCTTCAACTCGATACTGGCCCGGACCGCGCCGTACCACTTTTGTTGCCGGTAGCTATGGGGGTGGTTTTCCAATACCCCTTTGACCTCCTCTTCGGAAAGGGTCCCCAATTCCTGGTACTTCCCCATATTCCAAACCCGTTTCATGTCTTGCCCAATACGCAGGCCGTCCTCCCCCGGGGTGGTGGTGAACGATATTGGATACTTTTTAACCGTGGCCTTCGGCTCTTTTTGGTCGAACTGAGGAATGAACCAGTTGTGGTCTTCCTTGGCGATCTCCCAGATGGGGAATTCGGTCAGGGTATAGTCCACACGGGTGATCTCCACTTGAACGCCCTCACCTGCCCAGCTGTTGTTTTTACCAATTTGGTAAATCCCTTGTATATCCGGCCGATACGAGGAATCAAACAGGCATGGGAGGTATCCTTCCACAACCATGGCGGTGGTTTTTCCCGGGTCCGCCAGGCACCTGGAGGTTTTGGCCGGCGGCGCGCCCGATTCCGAAGCTGTCGGCGATGGGGCCGCCGCGGGCTGGGGTTTGGCCGCTTGCGCCGGCGGCTTCGTGACCATCCGATAAACCTGCCAGGCCAGGAGCACGGCCACCACCACCCCAAACAGGACCATGTTGCGGGTAAGCTCGAACTTCCGGCGTGGAGGGGGCGTCGCCGGTGCTTCCGCTGGCGGAGCCGGAAAGCCGGGAGGAAAAGGCGGCCGCGGCGGTTGAACCGGTTGAGCCTGGGCCGGTTCCGAAACCTCGGGGCGTCGTTTGGGAATGATCTTGCACTTAGGGCACTCGCCCACGCCGCCAAATGCGGTTATCAAAGGATCGTTCGAAGTAAAGGCCTCGTACCCGCAATTCTGGCAACGCCGCAAAGGTTCGCCCCCGGAACCGGCGGACGTTTCGGGTTTGGGATGGTTGTCCTTTTTCCGGTCAAGGCTCGGACGGGGCTTTTCCGAATTCTCGAGTTCAAGTTTGGGAAAGGCGCCCTGATTTGATCGTGGTGGCGCCGGCGGTTGGGGGGAGGTTGGAGCCGGTTTTTTCCCGGGGCCTTGGGAGTTCGGTGGAGTGGCGGTTTTCCCTCTCGTTGAAGCCTGGGTGGCGCCACCCGGTTGGGCCGCGCACCGGACGCCGATTTTCTCCAATGAGACCTGATATTTGCGAGCCTGGGTTTCCGTCAAACCGGTCTTGATGGTTTTCGGCCGGCCATCCAGCAACGCCCCCGCCCGGTCATTGGTCAGCTTAAAAAGCGCCGCCAGCCTGGGTCGGACATCTTCCGCGGACTGGCCGTCCAATAGACCAAGAATCACCACCTGGTACTCTTGCGACATATGCTTCCCCTTGGAATGACGGTAGAACCCAACCTATGATTCTTTGACCTTGGATGCACCACCGGGGGGGAACCCAATCCTCGAAATACCAAGAGTATTCTTCCGGTTGGTTTCCCTCCTCCTCCTCGCCCCAAGGCCAAATTCCTTATTCTGGGATGGGTTCTAAAAACACTCCATGCCCCCTCGAATCGACTGGAACGCCCTCATCCGTCGCCTCCCCCGTCGATCCTCGCGAGGCGGTGGGTTATCCAATGATTTTTCGATCCGATTTTCTCCTGATACCATTTCCGGTTCGGGATGGGCAAGGGGGGATTCCATCCGGCCTCGGTTCGCCTCCGGAGTGTGGCCCGCCCCCATTTCCTCCTCTCCCCGGCGTTGACAGAGCCCTTCGAAATGACTATTTTGTTTGACCATGGGACGCTGGATGACCATGGCCGCGGTAATGGCTTTCCTGATTTTGGCGGCCGCCGGGCCGGGCCGGGCGGCGGACCCCCTAGATGACCTCGAGCAGGCCTTCAAGGCCAGCCGGGCGGGGGATCTGGACCAGGCCATCGCTCATTACACGGAAACGCTTAAATCCAGGCGGCTCAAGGCCAAACAGCGGGCGGTCACGTATCTGCTGAGGGGTGAAGCCCGGATGAAAAAGGGCGACTGGGCTTCGGCGGCCGAAGATTTTTCGCGGGCGCTCAAAGTTCATAAAGACTACCCCCAAGCCCTGTATTTTCGAGG
>JAGVGV010000630.1 GCA_020056895.1 Deltaproteobacteria bacterium | reverse complement strand
GGAATACCTGGCCGTGTTCGGCGCGGTTTCAGCCATGCACTTCGTGGAAGGCATGAAAAAAGCCGGCAAGGATCTGACCAGGGAATCCTTGATGAAGGGCCTGGAGCAGATTAAGGGCTGGAAGCCGGAAGGCATGGGCGCGCCGGTCACGTACGCGCCGGACAGGCACCACGGCATCAACGCTTCGCAGATGGGCCAGGCCAAGGGCGGGAAGGCTCAGCCGATCGCGGATTTCACCGAGTACAAACCACGGTTCTAGCGACCAACGCCGGTTCGGGAAACGGAACCCGGACCGGCGGCGCCCCTAACCCACATCTGAAAAGGGTTGAGCAAGCGAACACCATGGCCATTTTAAGCATTCAAAACATTTGCCTTGGTTTCGGCGGCATCCAGGCTCTGTCGGGGATCAGCCTCGAGGTGGAACCTCAGGAAATCCTGGTGGTGATCGGGCCCAACGGTTCGGGCAAGACCACCATGTTCAACTGCATTTCCGGAGTCTACCACCCGGATCGAGGCGACATCCGGTTTGAAGGTGAAAGCCTGATCGGGCTCACTCCCGACCGGGTGGCCATCAAGGGCATTGCTCGGACCTTCCAGAATCTGCGGCTGTTTATGCACATGACGGTTCTGGACAACCTGATGCTGGGCCGGCATGTCAAGTTCCGCAAAAACCCGGCGGCGGCCCTGTTCCGGCGTCGGGGCGAAGAACTCAAGCACCGCGAGTTCGTGGAAGAGATCATCGATTTTCTGGCGCTGCAGGCGTACCGCAAGGCCCGGATTTCAGACTGCCCCTATGGCATCCAGAAACGGGCCGAAATGGGTCGGGCTCTGGCCCTGGAACCCCGTCTGCTGATGCTGGACGAACCCATTTCGGGTCTGACGGCGGAAGAACGGCAGGAAACGGCGTATCTGATCAATGAAATCCGAGGCCGGTTCAAACCCACCATCCTTTTGGTGGAACACGATCTTCGGATCGCGTCCAGCCTGGCTGACCGGATGGTGGCCTTCGATTCGGGCCTGAAACTGACCGAAGGCACCCCGGCCGAAGTCCAACGCCACCCGGCCGTGATCCAGGCCTACTTGGGAGCGGAGTAGTGGGAAGAAGAGGAAGAGTGGAGGCGCCTTTTGAAAAAGGCGTCCCCCCCCCCCTCCAAAACTTTTTAGCTCCGTTCGCTTTTTTCCGGCCCACGTTCCGTGGTCCCAAAAAGCGCGAACGGCCCTAAAAAACTTGGACCGGGTTGAGGCGGAGACGCTTTGTTAAAAAGGGAAGCTCGCTTTATCCCTGGTTCCCAAGCTCCAGCTTGGGAGCCAGGTTACCGGAAGCTCCAGCTTCCCGCCACTTGGTTCCAGACTTGGAAACGTGTCGTACAGCAGCCATGAAGCTGGAGCTTCAAAACGGTGGGGTTACCAAGCTAGAGCTTGGTAACCAGCAAAAAATACGAGTTCCCACTTTCGTACCGGGAGGCAACGTGACTCAGGCCACCTCCAACACCGAACCGGCGTCCGCGTTCCCGGCCGCCCAGCCGGCCGCGCCGCCGCTCTTGAAAATTTCCAACATCGAAACCCTGTATTTCGACCGGATCTACGCCCTCCACGGGCTTTCCCTCGAAATCCGGGAAAAGGAAATTTTCGCGGTTCTCGGGCCCAACGGCGCGGGCAAGACCACGCTTTTGAAAACCATCGCCGGGCTCTTGAAGGATCAGCCCAAAAAGGGCGTGATCGAATTCATGGGCCACCGCATCCACCGGGCTCCGCCGGAAAAAGTGTCGTCGTACGGCATTGTGTACGTGCCTGAAGACCGGGGCCTGTTCCGGGAACTGACCGTTCGCGAGAATCTGGAACTGGGCTGCTGGGGGCGGAAGGGCAAGTCCGTTCGGGACGACATGGATTTCGTGTTCCATCTGTTTCCCATTCTTAAGGAACGGCAGAAACAGCAGGCCGAAACCCTTTCCGGCGGCCAGCAGCAGATGTTGGCCGTGGCCCGGGCTCTTTTGCGGCGGCCCAAGCTGTTGATGCTGGATGAACCTTCCCTGGGGTTGGCGCCGCTGGTGGCCAAGCATGTGTACGAGGCCCTGGTCCAGATCGCCCAGATGGGCACCACCATTTTGCTGGTGGAACAGAATGCCCGGCTGGCTTTCGGCATCGCCCATTATGGGTACATCATGGAATCGGGCCGGATTGTTTTGGAAGGGACCAGCCGGGACCTGCAGGAAAACCCGGACGTTCAGGAACTGTACATGGGCGTGGCGCCGGAAGGCGATTCGTCCAAGGGCTGGCGGTTGTACAAGAAAAGGAGGACCTGGTGATGGCCCCGGAGTACCGATCGGTGCCCGATCTTTTCTACCGTCAGGTGGACCGCCTGGGGGACCGGGTGGCTTTGCGGAAGAAGGATTGGGGCATCTGGCGGCGGATTTCGTGGCGGGAATATGGCGATCAGGTCCGGCTGGCGGCCGCGGCGCTGCTATCGTACGGCCTGGAAAAGGGGGACCGGGTATCCGTGCTGGGGGACAACCGGCCGGAATGGCTGTTTTGCCATTTAGGGACCATGACCGCCGGGGGCGTGACCTGTGGGATCTATCCCACCTCCAGCGCCGACGAAATCCAATATGTGATAGGCCACAGCGAATCCAAGGTGTTCTTCGTGGAAAACGAGGAGCAGGTGGACAAGGTCCTCGAAATCGTGGACCGGCTGGACGTGGCCCAGGTGGTGGTTTGGGAACAAAAGGGGCTGTATGGATTTACTCATCCCCGAATGATCTTTTGGGATGAATTTCTGGAGCGGGGCCGGGCTTTTTTGGCCAACCATCCCGAAGCCGTGGACCAAAGGCTCCAGGCCATTGAACCGGACGACGTGGCCATGATTATTTATACCTCGGGCACCACCGGCCGGCCCAAGGGGGCCATGATTTCCCACCGGAACGTGTTGTCCATCACTCAGGCGTTTACTCAGGTCATGGAGGCCCGGGAGGATGACGAAATGCTGTCGTACCTCCCCCTGGCTCACATTTACGAAAACCT
>JAGVGV010000166.1 GCA_020056895.1 Deltaproteobacteria bacterium | reverse complement strand
CATTCGGGGGTGAACCGGGCCATTCTGCTCCAAGCCCTGGGCTGCGGCCCGGAAATGATCTGGCGGATGGACCAGGATTACGGCTGCCTGAACATTGTGGACTATTTCCACGACGGACGAACCCTCATCCGGCTGGCCAACGGGCCCAACCGGGCCACCGTGGCGGCCCGAGCCACTCTTGAGGCACACTCATGACCCCCCGAATCGATTTTGGAAAAACCATACCGTTGGACGAAGCCGCCTGCTCGTTTGGCCACGGCCACGTGTTTCTGGGCGCGGACCAGGCCAAAAACGAACGCCGGACCCATCTGGTCATCGTGTTAACCGCCGTGATGATGGCCTTGGAAATCGCGGCCGGCCTCCTGTTCGGGTCCATGGCCCTTTTGGCCGACGGCTGGCACATGGCCAGCCACGCCTCGGCCCTGGGTATCGCCGCGCTGGCCTATTATTTATCCAGGCGGCACGCCCACGACCCCAGGTTCTGCTTCGGCACCGGCAAGGTGGGCGACCTGGCTGCTTTTTCCAGCGCCCTCCTCTTGGCCGGCATCGCCCTTTTGATGGCCTATGAATCCACCCGGCGGCTCATCCACCCCGTTACCATTTCCTTTGGCGAGGCCATTGTGGTGGCGGTGCTGGGCCTGGCGGTGAACCTGGTGAGCGCCTTGGTGCTGGATCAGGGAGACGGCCATCACCATGACCGCGACGCCCACGATCACGACCGCCATGGCCATCACGATCATGACCACGAAAACGACGATCACGATGATCACGACCATGCGGCTCATCCGCCCGTTGGCCGGGTGGTGGACCACAACCTTCGGGCCGCGTACATTCATGTGATGGCCGATGCGCTCACGTCCGTGCTGGCCATCGCGGCCCTGGTTCTGGGCCGGTACCTGGGATGGGCCTTCATGGACCCCCTGATGGGCGTGGTCGGGGCGGTGGTGATTTCCAGGTGGTCCTATGGGCTCTTGAAGGATTCGGGCCGTGTGCTGCTGGATATGACGCCGGACCCGGCCGTGGGCGACCGGATCCGCCAAGCCATCGAATCGTCGGGGGACGGCCGGGTGACCGATCTTCACTTGTGGCGGGTGGGGCCGGGCCACTGGGCGGCCATCATTTCGGTGGTCAGCGCCCAAAACCCGCCGCCGGATCATTTCAAATCGCTCCTGGGCCGGCTGTCCGAACTGTCCCATGTGACCGTGGAAGTGAACCCGGAGCCTGGAACGCCATGACCGGCGGCGGTCCAACTGGTCGGCTCCCTTTGGAGCAACCCGAATTCCTGCCCATGACCCGGCCGGAACTGGACCGGCTGGGCTGGGACGGGATCGACGTGCTGATCGTCACCGGCGACGCGTACGTGGATCACCCCGCGTTCGGCGCCGCCCTTCTGGGCCGGTTCCTGGTCTCCCTGGGGGCGCGGGTGGGGCTGATCGCCCAGCCCGGCTGGAGGGACGAAGCGGAGGTGGCCCGGTTAGGCCGGCCTCGCTGGTTCGCCGGAGTCACCGCCGGGGCGCTCGATTCCATGCTCGCCCACTACACCGCCTTCCGCAAAAAACGGTCCGACGACGCGTATACCCCCGGCGGCCGGTCCGGAGCCCGGCCCAACCGGGCGGCCGTGGTCTACGCCAACCTGGTCCGGCAGGCCTTTCCCGGGCTGCCCGTGGTGCTGGGCGGCATCGAAGCATCGCTCCGGCGGGCCGTTCACTACGATTTCTGGACGGACAAGCTCCGGCGGCCGATCCTCCTGGACGCCAAGGCCGATCTGGTGGTGTACGGCATGGCCGAACGGGCACTGGCCGAAGTGGTCCGGTGGATGAAGGAGAACCCGGCCGCACCGCTCAAGGGCATCCCCGGAACGGTCTTCGTCGGCCGGGCCGAAGACCTTCCTCCGGACGTTCCAGTGGAACAATGGCCTTCGCTGGAAGAAATCCAGGCCGACCCGCCTCAACTGATGGCCGCCACCCTGGCCATGGAACGGCACGTTCACCAGGGAGATCACTGGGCGGTCCAGGCCGCCGGCGGCCGGACGGTGGTGTTCACCCCGCCGGCGGCTCCGCTGACCGAACCGGAAATGGACGCCCTGTACGCCTTGCCCTTCACCCGGCGGGCGCACCCCTTGTATCAGGAACCGATCCCGGCCGAAAAGATGCTCGAAACCAGCTTGTCGTCCCACCGGGGTTGCGGCGGGGGGTGCGCGTTCTGCTCATTGGCGCTTCATCAAGGCCGGCGGGTGGCGTCCCGGAGCCGGGCTTCAATTCTGAATGAAGCCGGCCGGATGGCCGCGAATCCAGGGTTCAAGGGCAGCATATCCGACGTGGGCGGCCCCAGCGCCGGCATGTGGGGGGCGCGATGCGGAAGAACCCAATGCGTCTGCCGCCGGTCGTCCTGCCTGTTTCCCCGCATCTGCAAGGATTTTCTGGTGGATCATCCGGCTCAGGTGGATTTGTGCCGGTCTCTTCAAGCTGTTCCCGGAATCCGGCATGTGCGGGTGGCCAGCGGCCTGAGGTTCGATCTGGCCCTGGAAGACCCCGCCGCCCTGGCCGATCTGGTGGCGGAATTCGTGGGCGGGCAGTTGAAGGTGGCGCCGGAACACGTCGCGGACCGGGTGCTCGAACGGATGCGCAAGCCGCCCCTGGCCAAGTTCGAACGGTTCCTGGACCTTTTTGAAGAATTCAGCCGGAAGGCGGGCAAAAAGCAGTTCGTAACGCCCTATCTGATGAGCGGTTTTCCCGGGACCACGGACCGGGACATGAAGTTCCTGGCCGACTGGCTGGCCCGGCGGGGCTGGAACCCAAGGCAGGTCCAATGTTTCGTTCCCACCCCCGGCACCGTGGCCACGGCCATGTATTATGCCGGAGTGGACGCCCAAGGCCGGCCCATCCCCGTGGCCAAGACCGACGCCCAGCGGCTCAGGCAGCATCGGATGCTGACGAAAAATCTGGAGGGGGAAGAGTGAGCGGGCGGAAGTGGTTGGTTTGCAAGTAAAAAAGGCAGCAAGTGTACATCCCCACGAAAGAACCATTCCTTCGCGATCCACATCCGTTCTCATGCCAACCATTCGAATGGAGTTGCTTTTCGAGCGACTCAACACCAAATTCGCTATAGCCAGTTTTTTTATTGCTAAATAAAAAATGAGTTTGATGCTCGGAGGTTTTCCTGCTATGACTGTTTCTCAAGAGGGGAATGTTCGAACGATTTTTTGTTGGCAACCTTTATTTTTTACTGAAAAACCATGAGAGAAAAACCGAAAACCGCGTACCCCGGTCCAACATCAACGGTAACCGAATCCGCCAAAAACAAAGACTCGGAATTACTTCCACTTTAAAAATTCACCAAAAAACCATCGGCTATGTTCCGATGTTCAAGAAGGACGGTTCTTTTATGGTTCTTTAATTTTTTCCGTTAGGAGGTTGCCATGGCCACAGGCACAAAAGTTTCCATGGAGGCCCTCAAGGCCTATGTCCGTAGGGAAGGGCGAAAATTCCTGAAAAACCGCAACATCACATCCATCGGGATTGGTTACAAAATCAAGGATGGTAAAGAAACCAAGGATATTTGCGTCCAATTCACCGTCGCTCAGAAAGCGTTGCCCGAACAACTGGAAAGTATCCACGGCGGTGAAATCCCCAAAAAGGTCCAAATCGAAGGTATCGACGTTCCAACCGATGTTCTTCAGAGGAGCTACGAGCCCGGCGCCCGGCTTGTGAATATGACCCACAAACTCCAAAACGCCGATCCTCGGAAAACCGCGATGGACCCCGTCGTTCCGGGAGTCAGTATCGGTCATGTCAATATCAGCGCTGGTACTGCCGGCGCGGTTGTTTACAACGCCAAAACCGGAGCTCCGTACATTTTGTCCAATTGGCACGTCCTGTGCGGACCTGACGGTCGTGTCGGAGATTCTATCACCCAACCAGGCTCCTACGACGACAACCGCGTGGACCAGAATCGAGCCGGTTTTCTGGTCCGAAGCT
>JAGVGV010000316.1 GCA_020056895.1 Deltaproteobacteria bacterium | reverse complement strand
GGTGTCCACCCATCTGGCCGGCGTTTCGGACGCGGCCCACCGGATGTCCGGTTCGGTGGGCGTGGTGGCGGCGGCGGTGGAAGAGATGTACGCTTCGTTCCACGAAGTGGCCCTGAACGCCAGCCGGGGCGCCTCCGTGACCTCGGAAGCCACCCAGCGGGTGGACCTGACCCGCGACAGCGTTTATTCCCTGGGCCGATCGGCCAAGGAGATCGGCGACGTGGTGGATGTGATCCGAGGCATCGCCGCGCAAACCAATCTTTTGGCCCTCAATGCCACCATCGAAGCCGCCAGCGCGGGTGAAGCGGGAAAGGGGTTCGCGGTGGTGGCCGGAGAAGTGAAGGAACTGGCCCGGCAGACGGCTTCGGCCACGGTGAACATCCGAACCCGGATCGAGGCCATCCAGTCGCAAACGCAGGCCGCCATCGAGGCCACCGAAGGCGTGTTGGCCTTCATCACCGAAACCGACCGGATCATGCACGCCATTGCTTCGGCCGTGGAGGAACAAACCACTACCACCAACGAAATCTCAAAAAGCATCACCGCCGTGGCTCATGGCGCGGGCAGGGCGGCCGATGGAGTTGCCGGCGCGGCGGCCGGAGCCTCGGAAGTGGCCGACTCGGTTCAGGGCGCCATTCACTTCGAACGTGAAGTTACCCGCAATATCGACGAAGTGGCCATGGCGGCTTCGGCCATTGCCCAGAATGCTTCCTCGGCCGCCCGCCGGACCCGGCAGGTGGTGGAAAACGCGGCCCGGATGAACGCGGCCGCGAACGTAACGGCGGAGGGCGCCGGCCGGACCAACCAGGCCGCCCGCCGGCTGTCCGACCAGGCCGCCCGGCTTCGCGAGGCCGTCAGCCGGTTCCGCCTCTGATCGCCTTCCGGGATGGGGGAGTTCCGTGAAACACTCATCCGTGGGCGGGCCCCTATCCCCGCCCCATCCCTCCTTCGGTAACGGCCGCCCATGGTTCACCAGTGGATTTGGGGGTATACTCTCTTCCATGGCAAAAACGAAAGAGCCAGGTCCTTCCTCCGGCGGAGCCGCCGCGTGGTTGGCTTCCTGTTTCCCGGAGGAACGGTGAACGTTGGTTTTCCAAAGGGCGGAGAGGTGGAGCCATGATTTTCCGGGATGTGGACGTGATCCAGGGCATGAGCGCGGAAGCGATCGATGAATTGTTGTCCATCGCCCAGACGGTTTCCCAAAAAAAGGGGGATGTTCTCTTCAAACAGGGGGATCCGGCCGAACACCTGTACGTTCTCGAATCCGGAGCCGTGGAACTGATGCTCGAAGGCGCCGGGCGAACCACCCACCTGGCCCAGAATCCCGGGGAGCTTCTGGGCTGGTCCAGCGTGGTGGGCCGGGACGCCTATTCGGCCACGGCCCTGGTGGCCGAGCCCACGCGGCTCATCCAGTTTCACCGGGACAAGGTGGAAAAGGTATTAAGGAACCATCCCGCCAGCGGGATGCGGTTTTACAAGCAGCTCTCCCGCGAAGTGGGAGACCGGTTGATCGGCTGTTACCGCCTGCTGGTCTGAGTATCGCCCGAAACGCTCTGATGCCTTAAGAACCGGCTGGGGACCCTGACCCGGGCCGGGGGGTGGAGTTTTTTTGGAGTTGGATACCCAATCATCATCGGTTTCGCCACCTAAACCGGATGCGGACCGGGTGGTGGTCTGCGGCCTGGGCCGTCTGGGCCAGCACTTGGTTGCGGCTCTGGCGCCGTACGGCGCCCGGATCGTGGCCGTGGACCGGGTGGCCGATCGATTCTGGGAGTTCGACAACCTGCCGGAAATGCTGTCCGGGTTTGAACTGGGGGATTGCCGTTCGCCGTCGGTGCTGGAACGGGCGGGGGTCCGTGAAAGCCGGGCCGTGATCCTGGTTACGGATGACGAACGGGTGAACATCGAAGCCGCTTTGGCCGCCCGGACCCTGAACCCCAAGGTGCGGTTGGTGATCCGGACGTCGCGCCGCCGTCTGAGTGATCTTTTGCGGCGGGAACTGGGCAATCTGGCCGCGTACGAACCCACCGAACTGGCCGGTCCCGCCTTTGCCTTCGCCGCCCTGGGTGGGAAAACCGTGGCCAGCTTCCCCCTGGAAGATCGTTGGGTGGAAGTGACCGAACGGACGGTGGGTTCCGGCGATCCCCTGATCGGGCGAACCACTGGCGACGCCAACGTGGCTTCCCGCCGGATCGCAGCCCATGTCCCGGCCAAGGGCGCTCCGCCTGAAGGCTTCCACCAATGGGACCCGGAAGCGGTGATTCAGGCCGGGGACCAAGTGGTGGAGATCGAATTCCCCACGCGGAAACAGGCCCGTTGGACCCCCGGCGAGGAGCCCGCTCCGACCAAAGGAGGGTCGGTGAATCCCCGGTACCGGCCCCGCCGCCTGTTCACCCGAGCCCAATGGAAACGGGCGGTCCGGGGGGTGGTTTCGGCTCTTCTCCAGAAACAGGTCGGCCGGGTGGCCTCGCTTTGCGGCTTCCTGATCCTCGGGCTGGCCTTGATGGGCGCCATGTTGTTCCATTATTACGAACCGGCCCTGTCCTGGGCGGACGCCGCGTATGCCGCGGTGGTCCTGCTCCTGGGCGGTTTCGCCGATATCATGAACAACGAGCTCCGGTTTTCCCTGCCCGTGCCCTGGTGGCTCCGGCTGTTCGGCTTGGGCCTGACCGTGGCCGGAACCGTTTTGGTGGGGGTGATCTTCGGCATGATCACCGGGGCCATCGTGGCCGCCCGGTTCCGGTTCCAGCGCCGGCCCCGGCCGCCGCTCGGCGACCACGTGGTGATTGTCGGCTTGGGCCAAGTGGGACATAAAGTAGCCGAAATGCTGGATGAATACCAGCGGCCCTGGGTGGGGCTGGTCAAGGACCCGCCCGGGCCGGACCTTATGCCG
>JAGVGV010000674.1 GCA_020056895.1 Deltaproteobacteria bacterium | reverse complement strand
TTGACGATGGTAACGGACCGATGCTGCCCGCCCGTACATCCGATGGCGATCACCAGATAGGATTTACCTTCCCGGCGGTACAAAGGGATCATGAAGCGGAGCAGATCGGCGGCTTTTTCCAAAAACCCTTCGGTCTCGGGGCCGGCCAGAACATATTGGACCACTCGCGGGTCCCGTCCGTCAAGATCTCTTAAATCATCCAGGTAAAAAGGGTTGGGCAGAAAACGCACGTCCAGGAGGATGTCGGCTTCGGGAGGCAGGCCGTTTTTAAAGCCGAAGGACAGGAGCTGGATGTTCATCTGAAGGGAGGTGTCGGCCTGGCCGAAGTCGTCGGTGATTTTTTCCCTAAGCTGATGCACGTTATAGGAGCTGGTATCGATCACGTCGCCGGCGGCTTCGCGCACCGGGGCCAGGGATTCCCGTTCGCGGCGGATGCTTTCCAAAAGGCCGTCTTCGGCGGCCACGGGGTGCCGACGCCGGGTTTCGGAGAAGCGTTTGACCAGAGCGGTATCCGAGGCTTCCAGAAAAACCACCCTCAGGTCATAGGGCTGGGATTCGACGTGGGAGAAAACATCCCGGAAGTGGCGGACGAAATCTTTTTCCCTCAGGTCCATGACCACGCCCAGTTTCAGAAATTCCGGGCTGGATTCATCTCTTAAGGCCAGAAATTTGGGGAGCAGTTGGACGGGAAGGTTGTCGATGCAGAAAAAGCCCGAATCTTCCAGGGCGTTCAGGGCGGTGGATTTGCCCGAACCCGAAAGGCCGGTAATGATGACGATTCTGCCAAGAATTCGGCCGCCTCCCATGGACGATTCCCGTCTCCTTCACGGCGTCTTGAAGGGACGGTGGGACCCCGGCCAAGACGGCCGGCGGCCCAAAACCCCGCCCCTGGGCGATGGGGATGAACCCCCTTTCGGAGAGTCCCCCCTTGGTTTTAGAAGTCCGAATCCCTGGATTCGATCAGGTCAAACATCTCAGTGGCGTTCGAGGCCGCGAGAAACTCCTGGCGGAAGGCGGTGTCCTTCAGCATCCTGGAGATTTTGGCCAAAGCCTTCAAATGAATGCCGGCGGAGGATTCCGGAGCCAGAAGAACGAAAAACAAATGCGTGGGTTTCCCGTCCATGGATTCGAAATCCACGCCTTCGGGACTCCGGCCGCAGGCCATAATCAAGCCGTCCAGGGCCTTGCTTTTGCCGTGGGGAATGGCGATCCCGTCGCCGATCCCGGTGCTGCCCAGTTTTTCCCGTTCCAGCAGAACGTCCACCAAGGGGCCTTGATCCACCTCCTCGGCGTCGGCCACCACCCGGCAGAGTTCCTCCAGAACCTCTTTTTTCCGCTTGGCCGTCAAGCTGGGGATGATAGCCTCTTTTTTCAGAATGTCCAGTAGTTTCATGTACCAACCCTTGCCCCGGACCCGTTCCGGGGGTTATTCGGACATCGGTTCGATCAGACCGTAGTGGCCGTCGTCCCGCCGATATAGCACGTTGATTTTTTCCGTGGCGGCATTGGTGAACACCAAAAACGAGTCCTTGCTCAGGTCCATCTGCATTACGGCTTCGTCCATATCCATGGGTTTGGCGAATATCTGGCTGGCCCGGACCACCCGGGGGGCGCCGTCGGCGTCTTCTTCTTCGGACGAAATGATGTCGATCCGCACTTCCTTGGCCTTGACTCGCTTGCCGCTTTTCTTGTTCTTGATCTTCTGCCGGTACCGCTTGACCTGCCGTTCGATCTTGTCCACCACCATGTCGATGGACGAATACATGTCTTCGGTTTGTTCCTGGCCGTTTATCTTGAGCCCGTTGGAGAGGATCGTCACGTCGGCGGTATGACGGAATTTTTCAACGGAAAGAACCACGTTGGCCTCGACGGCCGCATCCAGGTACTTCTCCACCCGGCCGATTTTTTCGCGCGCGTACTCCTTCAAGGCATCCGAAGGTTCCATGTGCCGGAATGTCACGGAGAGCTGCATTCTTTCCCTCCCTTGGTTGGGTGTGATTCGGGCCCAAGGCCCCCCGCTGGGGCCCGGGACCACTCCTAATAGTGTTTCCGACGACGGCTGGAAGGGGCAATGCCGAGCATTTCCCTGTACTTGGCCACCGTGCGCCGGGCGATGTCGATGTTCGCCCCCCGCAGAATCTCCACGATTCTCTGGTCCGATAACGGATTCTTGGGGTCTTCGGCCGAAACGATCTGGCGGATGCGTTTTTTAACGCTTTCCGATGCCAAAGCTTCTCCCTGGAACCGCTGGATCGGGCTGTCGAAAAAAAATTTCAGTTCGAACAGCCCTTGGGGGGTGTGGATGTATTTGTTGGTGGTGGCCCGACTGATGGTGGATTCGTGCATTTCCACGTCTTCGGCCACGTCGCGAAGGACCAGGGGCCTGAGGTATTCCACGCCCCGATCGAAAAAGTCCCGCTGGAAACGGATGATGGATTCCGTGACCCGGTAGATCGTCCGCTGCCGCTGGTGAATGCTGCGGATCAGCCAGACCGCGTTCCGCAGCTTGCCGTGAATGTATTCGCGGGCCTGGTCCGAACCGGCGCCGTTACCCGAAAGCATGTCTTTATACTGCTGACTGACCTTGAGCTTGGGCAGACCGTCTTCGTTGAGCACGATCACGTATTCGTCGCCCACCTTGTGCACATATACGTCCGGCTGGATGTACTGGGGGTCATCGCCTGAAAAAGGCCGGCCCGGGCGGGGTTCCAGGTTCAAAATAACCCGTTCCGCGTCGAACACGGACTCCTTGGGCACTTTAAGCACCCTCGAGATCCGGGGGTAATCCTTTTTTTCCAGGTCCGGGAGATGGTCCTGAACCATCCGGGCGGCCAGGGAATCCCCCAATCCCAGGTTTCTTAGCTGAATCAGCAGGCATTCCGCCAGGTCCCGGGCGGCCACGCCGGGGGGGTCCAGGTCCTGAATCCGAACCAGAACCCGCTCCACCTCGGCCAAGGATACGTTTTCCAGGGTGGCCAGTTCCTCGATGGTGGACTGCAAATACCCATCCGCGTTCAGATTGCCGATGATCTGGAGCCCGATGGTCCGTTCCTTGTCCGTGGCCTCGGCCATCCGCCATTGCCAGGTCAGGTGATCGGTCAACGTGGTTTTGCCGGCCACGAAGTTTTCGAACGACGGCGCGTCCACCGGCACTTCGTGCATGCTGGTGGTCGAAGGCGTCGAGCTGTATTCGCCCAGGTAATTTTCCCAATCAAACTCGTCCCGGAGCTTTTCCTCAACCCGGATTTCGGTAAATTCCTCCCGGCCCACCGCGGCCTCGTCGGCCTGCTCGTCCGGAGTCTTGGCCTCGCCCTCATTCTCGTCCCCCGGCGCGGTCAGTTCCAGAACCGGGTTTACTTCCAACTCCTGATTGACTTCCTCGACCAGATCCAGCCGCGAAAGCTGCAACAAACGGATGGCCTGCTGCAATTGCGGCGTCATGACCAGTTGTTGGGTCAGCTTGAGGTTTTGTTTCAGTTCCAGGGCCATGGTGGTTCCAAAAACTTCTTACGCCATGTTACAGGCTGAATTGATCGCCCAAATAGATACGGCGGGCCGTTTCGCTTGAAGCGATTTTTTCCGGCGATCCTTCTTCCAACACCACGCCCGAGGCCAGGATGTACGCCCGGTCGCATACATGCAGGGTTTCGCGGACGTTGTGGTCCGAAATCAGGACGCCGATCCCTCGGTTCTTGAGCTGACGGATGATGTTTTGAATGTCGATGACCACGATGGGGTCCACGCCGGCGAAGGGTTCGTCCAAAAGAATGAACAAGGGCGAAGTGACCAGGGCCCGGGTGATTTCCACCCGCCGCCGTTCACCGCCCGAAAGGGAATAGGCCTTGTTCCGGGCCAGGTGGGTGAGCCCCAGTTCGGCCAGCAGTTCCTTGAGCCGCCGGCTTTCTTCCTGTTTCGGAAGCTTCAAGGTTTCCAAAATGGCCAGAACGTTTTCCTCGACGGTGAGTCTCCGAAAAACCGAGGCTTCCTGAGGCAGGTACGAGATGCCCAGCCGGGCTCGTTCGAACATGGGGAGGTGGGTGATGTCCCGATCGTTGAGGAGAACCGTTCCCCGGTCCGGCTGAACCAGGCCCACGGTCATGTAAAACGTGGTGGTTTTGCCCGCGCCGTTGGGCCCCAGAAGGCCAACGATTTCGCCGCTCTGGATGGTCAGATCAACCTGGTCCACCACCCGTCGGCGGCCGTAGCTTTTTACCAGGCCTTCCATCCGGATCCGGTTCCCGGCCACTTCCGGCCGGGCGGACGGACGAGGGGCTTTGCGGGCGGCCATGTCGATGACCGGAGCCGGCTTCACGGATTGGGCCTCGGAGCCGTCGCCGGACCTTTACCATCCGCCTGAGGCGCGGTATAGAACGTGGCGTTCACCCGTCCGGGGCCTCCGCCCTCGACCACACTGCGGTTTTCATCAAGATAGAAGGTGATGCGGCGGCCGGTCAGATAATCACGATTCCGCCAGATGCGGGGTTCGCCCGTGAGGATGATGACCCGAGGAGTGGCCTTGGCCATGAACACCGCCTTTTCCGAAAGGGCCATCTTTTCTCCCTGCGTCACTTTCACGTTCCCGTCGCATTCGATGCGTTCGATTTCACTCGCCCCGCCGCCGCCCATGGCGTCCAGGGGATCGCCTGGCTGGGCCGCCGGCGCGTTGGAACCTTCCCGCATATAGTATACACGCATCACGTCGCAGTTGAGAACCACATCTTTCTGGCGGGCCACCACGTGCCCGAGGAAGGTGACCATTTTTGATTGGTCGTCCGCTTCCATCTGGTCGGAGGTGATGCTGACCGGATTGTCTTCGCCCCAGGCCGGCCCGGGGACCAG
>JAGVGV010000539.1 GCA_020056895.1 Deltaproteobacteria bacterium | reverse complement strand
GGGGTTTAAGCTGTTCGTAGAGCGCGTTTTCGTTGGGATCGTAGGGCGTGAGCCAGGAAGCCAGCACCGCCGCCACCACGAACAGAGTGATGATGACCAGACCGAACACCGCGGTTTTGTTCCGGTACAGCTTTTCGATCTGGTCGAAAACCGGCGGACGGGTGTCGGGGTCCAGGTTGAATGGAAACCATCCCATAACCCGCCCCCTATCTGATGCTGATGCGGGGGTTGATGACCGCATACATGAGGTCCACGATCAGGTTGACCAACACGAAGGTGGCGGCCACGATCAGAGTGCCGCCCTGAATCACCATGTAGTCGCGCTTTATCACTCCTTCGTACAGCCATTTGCCCACGCCCGGCCAGGCGAAGACCGTTTCGGTCAAAATGGCGCCCCCCATCAGAATCCCCACTTGCAGGCCGATCACGGTGATGACCGGGATCAAACCGTTCCGGAGGGCATGCTTCAGGAAAATACCGGCGGGCCCCAGGCCCTTGGCCTTGGCCGTTCGGATGTAGTCCTGCCGCAACACTTCGAGCATGCTCGACCGGGTCATCCGGGCCACAATGGCCAGGGGGATGGTGGAAAGGGCCGCGGCCGGGAGGGCCAGGTGCTTCAGGGCATCCCCCAGGGCCGCCCAGTTCCTCGTAATCAGGGCATCCAGAACCATGAAATGGGTAATGGTTTCCAGGTCGATACTCACGCTCAGGCGGCCGCTCATGGGCAGCCACCCCAACCACAGGGAAAAAACAAGCATGAGCATCAGGGCCAGCCAGAACACCGGCATGCTGACTCCGGCCAAGGACATGAACATACTGCCATAATCGAACCAGGAATACTGCTTGACCGCCGAAATCAGCCCCAGGGCCATGCCCAGGATGGAACTGATGAGCATGGCGCCTACGGCCAGTTCAATGGTGGCGGGAAACCGTTCCTTGACTTCGTACCAAACCTTTTGCCGGGTCCAGATGGTTTCGCCCAGGTCCCCCTGGACCAAACGGGAAAGGAACATGCCGTACTGAACGTACAGGGGTTTGTTGAGCCCCAAGTATTCGCGCATGGCCTGGAGGGAATCGTTCGTGGCGCGTTCCCCCAACAGCAGTTCGGCCGGATCGCCGGGGGTGACGCGAAGCATCATGAAGACCAACAGCGAAACGCCCAGAAGGGTGGGGATAACGATCAGTATTCGGCGGATGACGTACGCGGTCATGAAACCATCCCCGGGATCGGATTCCAGCGAAGGGGGAAGGACCCGAAAGCCCTTCCCCGGGATCGGCCGGAATTATTCGAGCCAGACGTTTTTGATGTACACCGAAGCCGTGGGATGCAGCTTGTAGTTCATCACGTTCTTCATCAAAGGCCAGATCTGCATGGAGTGAGCCACGGGGATGACCGGGACTTCATCGAACAGAAGCTGGCAGGCGGCCTTGTAGATTTCGGCCCGCTTGGCGGGGTCCACGGTCTGGCGGCCGTCCTGCATCATTTTGTGGTAGGTTTCGTTCTTCCATTGAATCCGGTTGGAAGTGGAGGCCAGGCCATCGAACAGAACGGCCAGGAAGTTGTCCGGGTCTCCGTTGTCGCCGGTCCATCCCAACTGGAACATATCCATATCCACCGGTTGTTCCCGCTGCCGCTTCAAATAGGTGCCCCAGTCGTAGGAGACGATGCGGGCGTTGATGCCGGACTTGGCCAGATCGCCGATCATGGCGATGCCCACCTTCAACCCTTCCGGATTGTAAGGCCTGGCGACCGGCATGGACCATAACGTCAGTTCGGGTATGGCGCTGCCGTCGCCCAGCCAGGATTGTTCCGCCTTCATCTTGGTCAGGGCTTTATTGGCGGCATCCAAGTCCGCCTGAGCTTTCTTCTTGGCGTTTTCATCGGCCGTCGCGTCCACCGCCTTTTGCTTGGCCGGCAGGTCAGCTTCCGCCTTGGCGATATCCTCTTTTAAAGCGGCCACGATCCCGGGCAGGTCCTTGAGGGCCAGTTCCGCTTCCTTTTTGGCTTCATCCAGGTTGTACGTGTAACCCTGAATCTTGTCGTTGTACCCCATCATGAACGGAGGAATGGGGTTTTTAGCCACTTCGCCCATGCCCTGGTAAATGTTGTCCACGATGGCCTTGCGGTTGATGGCGTACGCCACCACTTTTCGCATGTGGATGTTTTGCCAAACCTTTTTGGTGTGGTTGTACCCAAGATACCCGATGTTCATGCCGGGTTGGGAAACCAGCTTGAGCGATGCGTCCTTCTTGGCCAGATCGATATCCGCCGCGTTGGGGAACTGGCAGATGTGGATGTTGCCGGCCTTGAGCTCCAAAAAGCGGACCGAATTTTCCGGTATGGACCGAAACACCACCTTATCCAGGTACGGACCGGCCTTTTTATCCCAGTAATCCGGGTTCCGCTCCAAGGTGATCGAATCGTCCTTCACCCATTTGACGAACTTGAACGGACCGGTGCCCACGGGCGTCCGGATGAATTCCTTGGGGTTCTTCAAAAAGGCCGCGGGGCTGATAATGCTGCAGAAATCCATGCCCATGTTGGCCAACAGAGGGGCTTCCACTCGTTTGAGTTTGAACACGACCGTGTACTGGTCCACGGCTTCAATGGAGGCGATCGTATTGTCCATTTCCATGGACACCCAGTATTCGGCGGGCCGTTCCTGAGCCGGAATCTCATACCCTTTGCCGAACCATTTGACGTTGCGTTCCTTCATCATCCGGCCCAGGGAAAAAACCACGGCATTGGCGTCAAAATCCGTGCCGTCGTGAAATTTCACCCCTTTGCGCAGATGAAAGGTATAGGTCTTGCCGTCCGCGGCGATGTCCCACTTTTCGGCCAGACCCGGTTCGATCTCGGTGGATTCGTCTTTGTAAAACACCAGGTTTTCATAAATGTTGTCGCAAACCATGAACGAATTGCCGTCGGTTTCGTACGCCGGGTCCAGGCCTACTGAATCCCCGCTCCGGCCAAAAATCAGGGCGCCGCCCTTTTTCGGCGTCTGCCCCATGGCCGGCGCGGCCAGGACCACCGCCAACAACAAGACCACCAGGAACGCGAATCGCTTCATACGGAGCCTCCTTCGTTGTCTGTTTCACCGGTCAATTTTTTCTGGATGCTTTGTTCTTTATAGCACATCCTCGGCTCTGGCCAAGAAAAAAGGCAAGGCCGGTCAAATTATTCATTAGATGATTATAATGTCATGTAAAATCAATATATTGAAAACGAATACAGCCCCCCCCCGATTCCCACCCCGGAAAAGGGACTGGGGCCACGCTCAATCAGCATTTTCCTTGTCGGTTGGTTCCCGGCCCGAAGGCCCGGCCGCCCCGTGCGTCCGATTCACCGCCGCCTTCATCACCTGGTGAGCCCGGACCAGTTCCTGGAGCGCTACCCTGGCTTCCTCGATGTCGTCTTTCCGCGCCGACCGTTCCAAAGCCACGGCCCGATCCCGAACCACCATGGCTCCGATCCCGGCGGCGGTGCTCTTCATGGTATGCGCCGCCCGAGCCGCCAAAGCGAAATCCGCGCCGTTCAGAGCCAACCGGGCCGCATCGAGCCGCTCTTCCAGTTCCCGAAGCGATGCTTCCAGCACCTGGCCGAATAAATCGGCGTCCAGCCCGAGCAGTTCCAAGGCCAGGGACGGATCGAACACGGGTCCGGACTCGGCTAGGCCGGCGACGGATGATGGCGGAACCGCGGCCAGTTGGGGTTCGTCGCCGGCTGAAGACGGCGGCATGTCGGTCCTCGTTGGCGGCTCGCCTCCTCCGGGAAAAGGCGGGACCCGTGGGGAGCCGGATTCCGTACCGGTCGGGGCCGGCGCTTCAACGGGAGATCGGAAG
>JAGVGV010000529.1 GCA_020056895.1 Deltaproteobacteria bacterium | reverse complement strand
GTCCCCCGGCAGCGTGAAATCGAACTGATTACCGGCAAGTTTCTCAACATGGCCGCCGAAATTCAGGCCCGGGAACAGTCGCTCGGCGCGGTCAACGAACGTTTGGCCGCCGAGATTCTGGAACACAAGAAAGCCGAGCAGGCCTTGAGCCGCAGCGAGGAACGGTACCGCACCCTGATGGAGGCGGCGCCGGATCCGGTGGCCGTGTACGAACCTTCGGGCCGGATTTTATATGTAAACCCGGCCTTTACGCGGGCTTTGGGCTGGTCCCTGGAACGCCTGGAAACAAAGACCATCCACGACCTGGTGGTCATGGAAAACAACGCCCTGTGCCAACTGGACCAGGGATGGGAGGAGGAGCGGTCTTTTTCCGGCCTGGAAGCCTTGGCCGAATGCCAGAACGGGGCCCGGGTGCGGATCAGCATGAGCACGGCCGTTTTTCGGGGAGCGGACGGCCAGGTGGCCGGCTGCGTGCTCACCCTGCGGGATATCACCGAACGCAAGCGGATGGAGGAGGAACTGCGGCAGACGAGGAATTATCTGCAAAACGTGGTCAATTCCATGCCGTCGGTCCTGGTGGGCGTGGATCTGGGCGGCCAAGTGACGCAGTGGAACGTGGAAGCCCAGCGGGTTACCGGCCTTTCCAGCGAAGAAGCTTTGGGCCGCCCCTTGGGCGACGTTTTTCCCGCCCTCGCCCGGCGGATGGACCGGGTGCGCGAATGCATTGAAGACCGTACTCCCAGAAAAACCGAACGGATCATGACCGAAGAGGACGGTGAAACCCGAATCTCGGACATGATGGTCTACCCGTTGGTGGCCAACGGCGTCCGAGGCGCCGTGATCCGGATGGACGACGTGACCGCCCGGGTTCGGATCGAAGAGATGATGGTCCAAACCGAAAAAATGATGTCCGTGGGCGGCTTGGCCGCCGGTATGGCGCACGAAATCAACAACCCCCTGGGGGGTATTCTGCTGGGGGCGCACAATGTTTTGCGCCGGTTCCATTCCGATCTTGAAAAAAACGTGGAAACGGCCCGGGAATGCGGCTTCGGCATGGACCAGTTGATTCAATACGTGGAAAAACGCAAAATCCGTTCGTTCCTGGAAGGGATCATCGCCTCGGGGGAACGGGCCGCGGCCATCGTTACCAACATGCTTCAGTTCAGCCGCCGGAGCGAATCCCAGAAGGTTCCCACCAGCCTGCCCGAACTTTTGGACCGGACGGTGGACCTGGCCGGCAGTGACTACGATCTCAAAAAGCAGTTCGATTTCCGGCACATCGATATCCGCCGGGAATACGCTCCCGATCTGCCCCTGGTCCCCTGCGAATCATCCAAAATCAGCCAGGTGGTTCTGAACCTGTTGAAAAACGCCGCCCAAGCCATGTCCCTGAATCCGGACCAGGACAAGCGTTCTCCCGTGATCCTTCTCCGGACCGCCCGGGAAGGCGCCATGGCCCGGTTCGAAGTGGAAGATAACGGCCCGGGCATGGACGAACGGACCCGGAAAAGGGTGTTCGAGCCCTTTTTCACCACCAAGGGGGTGGGCGTGGGTACGGGTCTGGGGCTCAGTGTGTCCTATTTCATCATCCACGAAAACCACGGCGGCCGCATGAGCGTGGAATCATCGCCGGGCAAGGGAGCCCGCTTCATCGTTCATCTGCCTTTGTGATCGTTATTCGCCAATCTCCCGAATCCACCCCCCTCTTTAAGGCGGCTCCTCCCTTCACCGATCTCCCGGCTGGATGAACAAGCCTTGGGCCGGACCGGCGCCAAACGGGTTCGGCCGGCCAAGCTGGGGAAGGAAACGATCGTTTGCTGGGAATTTGTTTGGAGGCGAACGGAAACGGAATCAGGGGCGATGGAAAAGGCAGCCTCAATGCGCGGATGGTTTACGCCGAGCCGGGTCGGGCAGGGCGGCGGTGGTTGGTGACGACGGACCGGCCGGGGCCGGCGAGGCCGGAAGAACCCGGGTCACCCCGGCCAGGACTCGGCCACCCACCAACTGATACCCGGCGAAGGTGAGATGATGTCCGTCCTTGGCGCGGAGGGACTGATATTTCCCGGCCACCTTCCGTCCAGCCATGAAGTTTTGGCCGTTTTCCGCCATCACCGACCAGGTTTCCACGAACTGGCACCCCGGAGTTTCCTGGCAGACCGTTTTCATCACCTGGTTCACGGCCGCCACGCGGCGGTGGTAATCGGCGGACTTCATCGGCGGCAATTGGACCAGAAACACGGGCAGGCCCTGATCCACGGCGATCCGGACGAATCGCTTGAGCTTTTGCGCGTAATCGGCCAGCCAGTTGGGGGACGCGGGATGGATGTACGCGTCGTTCCCGCCCACGTGAACCACCACGGCGTCGGGCCGGCGGGTTTGAATGAGTTCGGCCAGCTTTTTATCCCAATTGTAAAAGCGCGGGGAACAAAGACCACTGGACGTTTTGCCCTGAGCCCAAACCTTCAGGCCGGGCCAGTTCCGAACATCCTGCGTCAGGGCCGCGCCCAGCCCCACGGCCAAGCTGTCGCCCACTACCAGAAGGGCGCCCGAAGGCTTGAACGCCGCCGCCGGCGAAGGAGGTACGGCGGCCGGCGCCAGGCGTGACAACCGGCTTTCGCTCGCGGGAGCCGATTGGGCGTTCCCCAAAGGAACGAACAGGGCCAAACCGATCAGAAAAAGGGCTCCGAAGAAGATCAGCGTCCGCAACGTCCCGTGGCCTCACATGAAAAATCGTACCGATGCTGAGTCCCCAGTATAATTCACCGGATGGAAAAACACAAAAGAAACATTCCCTTCCATTTATTCGTTCAGTCTCGGGTGACGTTCGCGGAATTTGGGTTTCGTCTTTAGGCGGGGTGGGCTTCGGTCATCGGGCTGTCAGCCGTCAGCTGTCAGCTCACAGCTTTTGCGGAAGGAATCCGGTTTTAATTAAAATTCAAATAGATACGTATTCTTTTCTCAAGAACTGATCGCGGATGGCCAATTGTTGACAGTCCGTGGAAAACCTCAGCTCTTTTCCAAATGGCGCTCATCTTTCACAAATTGTCACCCATAAATAAAGGCTTACCCTTCCGTGGGGCGCTACGTTGCCGGCCCTTATCCCTTGGAAGGGAAGGAATCCGGTTCGATGGCGATGGGTTCCGGAGGTCGGCCGGCCAAGTAGCGTGACCACATCACCTGGTACGCCGCTTCCAGGTTCCGGGCGAAACGGGCGGTATCGAAAAGAGGGGAGCGGTCCCGGGCCAGGGCCAGCCTGGTTTTGAATTCGCGGCGGGCTTCGGCTTCCCATCCCAGTTGGACGGCGGTGTGTTCGTACTCTTCCCGGTCCCGGGCCACCAGTTCTGAGAGGCCCAATTCATATAGATGGCTGGCGGAAAGCCGGGAGACGAAGGTCGGCCCCAGGGTGGTCAGAACGGGAACTCCGGCCCAGAGCGCGTTGGCGGTAGTGGCTCCGCCGTTATACACCAGGGTGTCCAGAGCCAGGTCCGCCCGGGTCAACCGGGCCAGATGGGCGGGGATGGGAACCCTGGCGGCGAAGATCAACCGGTCCGGATCGATGCCCCGGTCCGCCGCGGCTCGGCGGAGATTCCGTTCCATGGCCTCGTCGTGACGGGCCAGCCAGAGAACGCTTTGGGGCGCCCGGGCCAGGATGTTCGTCCAAATGGAAAATACCTCCCGGTCGATCTTGTACCCGTTATTGAAGGAACAATAGACCATGGCCTCCCGGGGGAGCCCCAGTTCTTCCCGGGCAGGGGCCGGATGGTCGATGGGATGACGGTTCTGGACCTGGTACGACCCCGGCAGCCAGACCACTTTTTCCGTGTAATGTTGGAAAGAATCGGCGGGGAGGACCAATCGGTCGGCGATCAGATAATCCATATGGGGCGACCCGGTAGTGCCCAGAAACCCCAGGTAGGAAACCAGAATGGGCGCCGGGCGGTGCTCCCAAAGGCCGGTTCGTCCATCCCCGGTGGGGCCGGTCAGGTCCACTAGAATGTCCACTTCGTCGGCTCGGATCCGATCCGCCATCCGGTTCGGCCCCATGGCCTTTAGGTCCACGAATTGGTCGCACCCGGCCTGGATGCGGCGCCGGTATTCGCTCCGGTCGTCCGGCCCGTACGAATACCCAATAATCTTGAACGATTGGCGATCATGGAGGCCGAACAGGCCCGCGATCTGCTGGGCCACGGGATGGTTACGGAAATCGGCGGACACATAGCCGATGGTCAGGATTCGGGGGGGATCGGCGGCTTGGGATCGTGGGACCGCGAAGCCGGTTTCGGGAGCCTCCGGAGGACCAACCGAAGAGGGATGGGCGGGCGCGTTCCAGGCTTCGGCGATCCGGCGGCGCCGGTCGGGGTCCGAGGACAAAATCAGGCTTAGGAACGGCGTTTGGCCGGGTTTCCGGCCGGCGGCCAGTTCCCGGTCGGTCTGATCTTCCAAACAAGCCGCCAGCGGTTCGGCGGCGGCCCAGTCGCACCGGCGCCTGAGTTCGAACACCAGGGCCGATAACGCCGCCGTTTGGCCGGGATCGATGGCCAGAGCCTGGCGGTACGCTTCCAAGGCGGGCTGGGTGGCGCCCAAGGCTTCGAACGCATTGCCCAAATGATGCCACAAGGAAGCCCGCCGGGGGGCCTTTTCCAGCGCCCGCTGATAGGCCTGGACCGCCTGGGCGTATTTTCCAACCTGATAGTTCATGACGCCCAGGTTATGATGTGCTTCCACCAGTTCCGGGTTCAGCCGGGCGGCCTCCTGGAACGACGCCAGGGCTTCAAGGGGACGGCCCAGCCGGTCCAAAGCCGTGCCCAGCCCGAAATGGCCCAGGGAAAAATGAGGCGCCCGCTTCAGCGCCCGCTGGTATCGCTCCGCGGCGTCGGCCGGGCGGCCCATGGCCCGCAAGGTCTCCCCGGCCAGGTATTCGGGTTCGGCGGAATCGGGCCGAAGAACCGACATGCGGTCATAACAGGCCAAGGCATCGGCGTACCGGCCTTCCTCCCGGTGAACCAAGCCCAGATTCCGGCAGGCCGGCGCATGTCCGGGTTCGGCCTTTAGAGCGGCTTCGTAATCCGCTCGGGCCTCGGCCCGGCGGCCCTGGTGGTGCCGCGATACGCCAAGATGGTAATGGGCGTCGGCCAGGCCGGGGTCCAGACGGCGGGCCTGATCCAGGCAGTGTTCCACTTCAGGGCTGGGGTTGGAATCGGTCGGTGGTCCGCATTCCGAAGCTCCCCCCGGACCCCGGAGCGCCATGCCCAAAAGGTACCAGGCCAGGGCGTGGCCGGGGGAAACCCGGACCGCTTGAGCATACGCCGTTATCGCCTTTTCCCGGTGGCCCATGCGCTCGTGGAGCCGTCCCAGGTTCACCCAGACCGGAGTCTGACCCGGATCGATGGTCACCGCCCGTTCCAAGAGCACCAACGCCTCGTCCGGCTGGCCGCATTGATCCGCCAGAAGGCCCATCATGTTGAGGCTGGGAACATGATCGGGTCGGGCTTCCAACGCCCGCCGGTACCACTGGTACGCTTCGTCCATCCGGCCGGCTCGCTGGGCTTGGATCCCTTGGGCATGAAAGGCCCGGGCGCTTTGGGCCTCGGTTTGATCGATCGGGGCTGGGACCATGAACGTTTCGACGCATCCTTTCCGGCGCGATGGTGATCCCATGGACAAGAAGCAAATTCCACGCCAAGACATGTACGG
>JAGVGV010000678.1 GCA_020056895.1 Deltaproteobacteria bacterium | reverse complement strand
TGGGTTTCCCCCTCCGACGACGCATCCAAGGCCAAAGAACTATTTTGGGTTGGGTTCTACTCTTCGATGTTCACCTGCACTCGCGATGAGGCTTCGGAATACGGTTTGGTGACGGTGATGGTCAGCACGCCGTCGGCCATCCGAGCCCGGATCCGGTCCGAGTCCACATTGACGGGCAGGTTGAAGGAGCGCTCGAAAGCGCCGTAATGGCGTTCCGACCGGTACAGGCCCGCGCCGGCCACTTCGTCCACCACCGGCCGGTCGCCTCGGATGACCAGAGCCTGGCCCTGAACTTCCACGGCGATGTGGTCCCGGGGAATGCCCGAAGCCTCCACCAAAAGCACGAAGGCCCCCGGCAGTTCGTAAATATCCACCGCCGGAGCCCAGGCCTTTTCGGCGTCCGGTTCGGCGATCTCGCGGATCCGGCGGACGCTTTCGCTCAAAAGCCGCCCCATTTTTTCCTGCAATCCGGCCAGGTCCTTGAAGTCTTCCTTTTTGAACGGCATCCGTCGGCCTCCTATGATCTTTTTAAATTTCAGTATTCGCCCATCCGCTCGGCCCAAGGGTCACGCGGTGAAGACCAAGCCTTCGTCTCCGGCCGAAACGCGGACCACGTCGCCGGGTTTGAATCCGCCCTGGAGCATGGCCGTGGCCAGGGCGTCGTGAACGTGCCGCTGGATGGCCCTTTTCAGCGGCCGGGCGCCGTACACCGGGTCCCATCCTTCCCTGGCCAAAAAGGCCCGCGCCGAATCGTCCAGTTCCAAGGACAGTTTATGATCCGCCAGCCGCCGGTTCAAGAGGTTCATTTGAATATCCACGATCCGGCCGATCTCTTCCCGTCCCAGGGAATGGAAAATCACGATATCGTCCACGCGATTCAGGAATTCGGGCTTGAAGTGGGCGCGGAGCGCTTCCATGACCCGCCGATGCATCTCTTCCGGCTCCCGGCCGCCCAGGTCCGTGATCCACTGGGAGCCGATGTTGCTGGTCATGATTAGGATGGCGTTCTTGAAATCCACGGTCCGGCCCTGGCCGTCGGTCATTCGGCCGTCGTCCAATATCTGTAACAAGGCGTTGAAGACATCCAGATGAGCCTTTTCCACTTCGTCGAAAAGGATTACGGCATAGGGCCGCCGCCGAACCGCTTCGGTCAGGTATCCTCCTTCGTCGTACCCCACGTACCCCGGAGGCGCTCCGATCAACCGGGCCACCGAATGTTTTTCCATGAATTCGGACATATCCAGCCGGATCATGGCCGCTTCGTCATCGAACATGAATTCGGCCAGGCTCCGGGCCAGTTCGGTTTTACCCACGCCCGTGGGGCCCATGAAAATGAACGATCCGACCGGCCGGTTGGGGTCCTGGATCCCGGCCCGGGCCCGCCGGACCGCTCGGGACACGGCTTCCACCGCTTCCTTTTGCCCCACCACCCGCCGGCTCAAACGGTCTTCCATGTGGATCAGCTTTTCCCGTTCTCCCTCCAAAAGCCGCTGCACCGGCACCCCGGTCCATTTGGCCACAATAGAGGCAATGTCGTCCGCGTCCACTTCTTCCTTCAGCATCCGGGCGCCGTCCGCAGGCTTGGCGTCCAACCGGGTCAGCTCGGCTTCCAGGGCCGGCAGCCGGCCATATAGAATCTCCGAAGCCCGAGTATAATCCCCCGCCCGCTGGGCGTTTTCCAGGTCCGCCCGAGCCTTTTCCACTTGTTCCCTCAAACCCCCAGCCCGGCCGATGGCATCCTTTTCCGCCTGCCACTGAGTCCGGAGCCTCCCGGTTTCTTCGGCCAAGTCCGCCAGTTCCTTTTCAAGCCGGTCCAACCGTTCCCGGGACGCGGCGTCTTTTTCCCGGCGCAACGCTTCCCGTTCGATCTCGAGCTGGATGCGGCGGCGTTCGGCTTCGTCCAGTTCCGCCGGCAGGCTGTCGATTTCGATCCGTAGCCGGCTGGCGGCTTCGTCAATCAGGTCAATGGCCTTGTCCGGCAGAAAGCGGTCGGTGATGTACCGGTGCGAAAGCGTGGCCGCCGCCACCAGGGCGCCGTCCTTGATGGTCACGCCGTGGTGGATTTCGTACCGCTCCTTCAACCCCCGAAGGATGCTGATGGTGTCCTCGACCGATGGTTCGGCCACCAGCACCGGCTGGAACCGACGTTCCAACGCGGCGTCCTTTTCGATATTCTGGCGGTACTCCTTGATGGTGGTGGCGCCCACGCACCGGAGCATGCCTCGGGCCAGAGCGGGTTTGAGCATGTTCGATGCGTCCATGGACCCTTCGGCCCGGCCCGCGCCCACCAGGGTATGCATTTCGTCGATAAACAGGATAACCTCACCGGCGGCCTGTTCCACTTCTTTCAGCACGGCTTTCAGCCGGTCTTCGAACTCGCCCCGGTACTTGGCGCCGGCTACCAGGGCGCCCATGTCCAGAGTGAGAACCCTTTTGTTTTTCAGGCCTTCGGGTACGTCGCCGTCCTTGATCCGGCCGGCGAGGCCTTCCACGATGGCGGTTTTGCCCACGCCCGGTTCGCCGATCAGGACGGGATTGTTTTTGGTCCGGCGGGAAAGCACCTGGATCACCCGCCGGATTTCTTTGTCCCGGCCGATCACCGGGTCCAGTTTGCCCTGCCGGGCCAGGTCGGTCAGATCCTTGGCGTATTTTTGAAGGGCCTGGTACTTGTCTTCGGCGTTGGGGTCGGTGACCCGTTGCGCCCCGCGGACATCCACCAGCGCCTTGAACACGCCGTCGCGGGTGACCCCGGCCAGGGCCATAACCTTGGCCGCCGGATTGTCCGCCACGGCCAGGATGGCCAGCAACAGGTGCTCGGTGCTTACGTATTCGTCCTTCATTTTTTCGGCTTCAGCAAACGCGATATCAAACACCTTTTTCAGTTCGGTCGATATAAAAACCTGAACCGCGCCCCCCTGAACCTGCGGCAGCTTGTTCAACAGGGCTTCCATTTCGCCGGACAAGCGGCTGATGGGCGCACCCAGCTTTTGCAGGATGGGCCGAACCACTCCTTCGGGCTGATCCAAGAGCACTTTGGCCAAGTGGGCGGGCTCGATTTGGGAATGTCCCCTTTTTTCCGCCAGGCTTTGGGCCGCCTGGACGGCTTCCTGGGATTTGACGGTCATCCGGTCGAACCGCATGATATGTAATCCTCCGAAATCAGGAGTTTTTTCACCTGGCCTGAAAAGTAAGAATCCCTTCCCCCCCTGTCAAGGCCGGCGGCGCCGGCGGACATTACGGGGGACGGAGATACCGACTTCGAAGGGCAAGGGGCATCCCCCGCCGCCGGCCTCCCCGGCCGGCGCCCCGCGGATAGGGGCGGCATTGGGCGAGGAACTTGGCCCATTAACCGAAGGAGGGGGGCGGATCGAAACATCGCCCGTACATGATCTTATTATACCACTTGACAAATAATTATGACTTGGTATATTTTGATAAGCAGGAGAAGTATTCATGAATCCTAAAGCGCTCGCCCAAAATATCCGGCGGTTCAGGGTCGCTAAGCGCCTGAGCCAGGAGGCTTTGGCGGACGGCGCGGGTCTTTCCCTGCCGGCCGTAAAAAATCTTGAACTCGAGCGGACCAAGCCTCGTATGAGAACCCTGCAGGCCATCGCCAGGGCGCTTGATGTTCGTCTTGAGGATCTCTTTTTGCCTGTCCGTGAACCACGTATCATCCGATTCCGGTCCGCCAAGCGAATGCGGAACCGCGAAAACATCCTGGCCGAAGTATCGAGAAAATTGGATGATTTCAACTACCTTGAAGATATTTTGAGCCAACGGATTCCGTTCAATCTTGAAGCGGTTCGGGCGCGTTGTTCCCGGGAGCGCATCGAGGAGGCGGCGGGGCTTTGTCGTACCCAACTGAAACTGAACCCCACCGAACCCATCCCCGACCTCTGTGGTCTGCTTGAACGCGAAGGTATAAAGGTTCTTCCTTTGTCCATGGGTTCCGAAGGCTTTTTCGGTCTTTCGGTGGGCGAGGAGGACGGCGGGCCGGCCGTTGTGGTGAACACCTGGAACCGGATTCCGGTGGAGCGGCGTATTTTCAGCGCCGCCCACGAACTTGGTCATCTGATGCTGCACAATGATGCGTACGACGTCGCTCAGGTGAACGAAAACAAGGAAGAGGAACACGAAGCTGACCGGTTCGCGGGGCATTTCCTGATGCCGGATGAAGGGTTCCGCGTGGAATGGAACGAAGCGGCGGGGCTCCACTTCGTAAACCGGGTTTTCAAGGTCAAGGCTTTTTTCCGGGTCAGTTACAAGACCGTTTTACGGCGTCTTCAGGATCAAGGTTTCGTGGACAAGTCCATTTGGCAGAAGTTCAATATCGAGTATCAACATCGCTCTGGCCGTAAACTTCCCTTCAAGGAAGAACCCATGGGCGTCAGCTCGGCTGAACCTTTTGGAATGCAACGATTCGATTTCATGGAAGGCCGTTTCCATCGTTTAATCCGGGAGGCCGTGGAAAAGGAGCTTATTTCGGTGAACCGGGGAGCGGAAATGCTTCGGATCGGTATCGAAGAGATGTACGATCTTATGCGCAACTGGGCGGTCACCCTGTGAAGCGCCGCTTTCCGGCGCGTAGCCCCATGCTCATGGACGCCTGCGTTCTGATCGATTTCATCAAGGTGGAAAGGGCGTTACTGGAACTGGTCGTTAAGCATGTCGGGCCACTTTTCGTGGCCAGCCCGGTGGTCGATGAGGTCAACGATATCAAGGATGAAAACGAGCTGGTCGAACTTGGTATAATCATCGTCGAGCCCGAGCTTGAAGATGCTTTCACGGCCGCCGCCCATTCCGGACCGATATCGTTCCAGGATCGGCTTTGCCTGCTTACGGCCAAGCGGCAGGGTTTCATTTGCGTGACCAACGACAAAAGCCTAAGAAAGGTCTGCGACCAGGAAGGAGTTCCTTTGCTTTGGGGGCTCCAACTTCTCGCCGAAGTGTACAATGCGGGAGGCATTTCAGCCGTGGAGGCTGAACTAATCGCCGTGGCGATTCAGCGGTCAAATCCGATGCATATCACCGACAGCATCGTTTTGGCTTTCAAGGAAATCATTCACGGACAAAAGGGCCGCCGGTCCCGTTCGTGATCAAAAAAAGCAGGCCGGAATGGTCCGACCCGACATGAACTGCCCTCCCAATCACCCACTGTTCGCTGGCCAATCCGAGAGTTCCGGTGAAGCCCCGTCCTCCGGCCCAGCCGTCCCGGCCGGACGGTATTCGATGCTCTGCCGACCGGACGAAGAGCGGGCCTGCTTCGGTTGCTGCCCGCCCATCCGCCCCCCGGGATACGACACCCTGGCCGATAGGGAACGGCTGATCCCGGTCTTTCAGGAAAACCGAAAAAAGCTGGAATACAATCGGATTCATGCCGGGGAAATATCCGGGGAGGCCTGCTGGGGTCTGGGGTTTCTGGACGAGGTTGGAACCCTGGCCGGCTGTCTGCTTCATCCGGCTCGCCACGGTGGACGGGATCTGAGGGACCGGACCGGATACGGAGACAAGTGCCGCCGGGAACTCTGCCGCGAAGCCCTGTTTTGGGAGGAAGCCCCTTCGGACCAGAAAATCTTTCTGCTGGCTCTGGCCGAAGGTCTGGACACCTTCGCCTATTCCAGCCCCCGGGCCAATCCGGTGTTCCCCTTGTTGCTGTGGGGTCCCGTCGTGGCGGCGGGCCTCATGGCCGAATGCCCCGGCGGCCTGGATCGGGATGTTTTTTTCAAGGATTGGGCGGTGCTGGTTCAGCCGTTGGTTCCGGAACGGGACCGGTATGGCCTGGAACGTCGGCTGGCCTCGGGACCGCTTTCCCAAATCCGTTGGCCGGAATTCATCCCCCGGTATTTCGATGCCCTGAACGGCTTCCGGGCGTATCCGCCCGTTCCCGGAGTTACGCCGCCCATCGAACACCGGCCGTTCGTTCATCAATTGAATATTTCCAGGCCGGCGGCCTGGTTTCTCCGAACGGCCTTGGGCCGGTTCCGAGCCCGGCCGGACGAAGCCTTGCGGCTGTTGACCGCCTGGGATCAAACCCTGGATCGGGCTTTCGCCTGATTAGGCGGAGGAACGGCCGGTCGAAAGAATGGCGAACGCGGCGTCACTGCGACCACTCCGTGTCCACGCCGGGTTGGGCTTCGAGCAGGGTGACGCGGATCGGGCGGCGGCGTTCGTATGGAAAATGAAGGACGAACCAAGCCCCCTGACCCGGGGTGGAATTCACTTCCACCCGGCCCCCATGGCCTTCCATGATCCGTTTCACCACCGCCA
>JAGVGV010000363.1 GCA_020056895.1 Deltaproteobacteria bacterium | reverse complement strand
TCGGGCACAACGGGCAAACCGATCACGGGTCCCTATACGGCGGCCGACCTGGAAGCCTGGTCCAACTGCATGGCCCGGGATTTCTGGGCCGTGGGCGTCCGGAAGGGGGATATTTTCCAGAATGCCTATGGGTACGGGCTGTTCACCGGCGGCTTGGGGTTCCATCAGGGGGCGCTTAAAATCGGCTGCGCCGTGGTGCCCACGTCGTCCGGTCTGACCGATCGGCAATTGATGCTGATGAAGGATTTCGGGTCCACGGTTCTGGGCGCCACCCCCACCTACGCCCTGACCATCGCCGAGCGAGCCGAACAGATCGGCATCGACGTCAAATCCCTCCCCTTGCGGGTGGGCATTTTCGGAGCCGAACCCTGGACCGTGGCCATGCGCAAAGACATCGAGGACCGGATGAACATCAAGGCCCACGAGGCCTATGGTCTGACGGAAATGATGGGCCCGGGCGTGGCTTTTTCGTGCCCCGAATATAACCTTCATATCAATGAAGACCATGTGTACCCGGAAATCATCGATCCCGTGACCGAGGAACCCCTGGGCCTGGGCCAGCAGGGCGAACTGGTTTTCACCGCTCTTCAACGGCGGGCCATGCCTTTGATCCGGTACCGCACCAAGGATATCACCACCTTGCGGCGCGAAAAATGCGCCTGCGGCCGGACCCTGGTCATTTTGGAAAAAATCACCGGCCGGTACGACGACATGCTCATCATTTCCGGCGTGAACGTCTTCCCCTCCCAGGTGGAGGCGGTCATCATGGAATTCGAGGAAATGGAGCCTCATTACCTCCTGAGGGTCCGTAAAAAGGGCTACCTGGACACGCTCCACGTGGAAGCCGAGGCTCGGGAGGAAGCGTACGCCCAGGGCCAGGCCTATCTGGATGCTCTGGCGGTGAAGGTGAGCAAGCGGATTCTCCAGGTCATCGGCATCAACGTGCCCGTGGCCGTGGCCCCGTTCAATTCGATCCCGCGGTCCGAAGGCAAGGCCAAACGCGTTATCGACGAACGGAACCTGTAACCGGGGGGTCTCCCCCTTTTCACCCCGAACGAGGTGACAACGATGCATCCCCTGCTGGACCCCCAGGCGGGCCAGAAAAAACTTCTGTTGGGCAATCTGGGCATTGTCCGGGGCGCGCTGGAAGCCGGCGTGGCCTTCGTGACCTGCTATCCGGGCACGCCCTCATCCGAAGTGCCGGATACTTTTTTCCAGTTGGCTCCGGAAACGGATATTTATTTCGAATATTCCACCAATGAAAAGGTGGCGTTGGAAGTGGGCGCCGGCGCGGCCGCTTCGGGCCTCCGGACCCTGGTGACCATGAAGCACGTGGGCGTGAACGTGGCCGCCGACCCCCTGATGACCCTGGCGTACGTGGGCGTGGAAGGGGGCATGGTGCTCCTTTCGGCCGACGATCCCATGCTCTTTTCCAGCCAGAACGAACAGGACAACCGGTACTACGCCAGGCTGGCCGGCCTGCCCATGCTGGAACCTTCTTCGCCCACCGAGGCCAAGGAAATGGTCAAATATGCCTTCGACCTTTCCGAAGACCTGAAATTGCCGGTGATCCTGAGGACCACCACGCGGATCAACCATTCCCGGGGCGTGATCCAGTTCGGGCCTTTGGCCGAGCGGAAAACCAAAGGTCAATTCGTCAAGAATCCCTTCAAAAAGGTTACCGTGCCGGCCGTTTCCCGGGTGCTCCACAAGGAACTTCTGGAAAAATACGACCGGGCCATGGCTCTGGCCAACCAGTCGCCGTTCAACTTCCGGACCGGCCAGGGGGTTTGGGGCATCGTGACCAACGGCGTTTCCTACGCCTATGTCATGGACGCCCTGGACGATCTGGGACTCAAAGACAAAGTGGAAGTGCTCCGGCTCGGGTTCTCCCACCCCTTCCCCAAAGACTTGGTCACCGGATTCCTCAAGGGCAAGGAGAAGGTTTTGGTGGTGGAGGAACTGGAACCTTTCATGGAAACCGAGATCAAGGCCGCGGCTCAGGACGCGGGGTTGATGATCCCCATTGGCGGCAAATCAGCCCAGTTGTTTTCCCGGTTGTTCGAATATGAACCGGGAATCGTCCGGAGCCGGGTGGCGCTGTATTTCGGCCTGCCGTACCAAACGCCCCAGCCCGTTGAAACCCAAGGCCTGGCCGACGCTCCCGGGCGGCCGCCCAACCTCTGTCCGGGCTGCCCCCACCGGGCCAGTTTTTACGCCGTGAAAAAAGTTTGCGGGAACGAGACCATTTATCCCACCGACATCGGCTGCTATACCCTGGGTGTTCTGCCGCCCTTGTCCGCGGCGGATTATCTGCTCGACATGGGGTCGTCCATCAGCACGGCCTGCGGTATTTCCAAGGCCACGGGGAACAAGGCGGTGGCCTTCATCGGCGATTCCACCTTTTTCCACAGCGGCATGACCGGCCTGGCCGACGCGGTTCACCACAAGCACAACGTTCTGTTGATGATTCTGGACAACGGCACCACGGCCATGACCGGCCAGCAGGTGCATCCGGGCGTGGACCCCGTACCTTTGAAACGGGACCTCAAGCGGGTGATTCTGGAAGACGTGGTCCGGAGTCTGGGCGTCGAGGACCTTCAGAAGGTAAGCCCCCGGAACCTCAAGAAAACCCAGGAAGCCGTCGAGGCGGCCATGAGCCGGAAGGGTGTTTCGGTCATCATTTCCG
>JAGVGV010000297.1 GCA_020056895.1 Deltaproteobacteria bacterium | reverse complement strand
GTTGGGCAGCCAAATGGCGATCTGCGGGAACAGGATCACGATGGCCAGGCCGAACAGCATGACGATCACGAAGGGCACGATGGACCGGTAAATGTCCACGATGGTCACTTCCGGAGGCGCCATGGCCTTCATGAGGAACAGGTTGTACCCGAAGGGCGGAGTCATGTACGCGATCTGGCAGGTGATGGTATACAAAACGCCGTACCAGATCGGGTTGAACCCCAGGCTGATCACCAACGGCACATACAGAGGCGCCACGATGATCAGCATGGCCGTATCGTCCAGCACCATGCCCATGAGCAGATAGGTAATCTGCATCATGATCAAGATGCCCCAGGGGCTCAGGTGCCACCGGTCCAGGAACAGGGACTTGATCGCATGGACCGCGCCCAAACCATCAAACACGGCGCCGAAGCAAAGGGCGGCCAGAATCACCCACATGAACATGCAGCTTACGCTTAGGGTGGCGTGGAGCGTCTGGTCCAAAACCTTGCGCGTCAGCCGTTTTTTGGCCAAAGCCGCGATCGTGGTGGCCACGGCGCCCACGGCCGAACATTCCACCAGGCTGGTTATGCCCATTAAAAACAGGCCGGTCATGGCGAAAACGATGAGCAGGGGAACGATGCCGGCTTTAAGCAGCTTGATCTTTTCGGCCCAGGAGATTTCGTCGCGCTCTTCCTTGGAGAGGGGGGGGCCCATGGTGGGATTGATGTAGCACCGGATCAGAATGTACCCAACGAACAGCGCCGCGAACAACAGGCCAGGGAATACGCCCGCCATCCACAACCGGCCTACGTTCTGCCGGGCGATCATGCCGTACAGCACCAACACCACGCTGGGCGGGATCATGATCCCCAGAGTGCTGCCGGCCTGGATGACGCCGGTGACCATGACCTTATCGTACTTTCGTTTGAGCATTTCCGGCATGGCGATACTGGCGCCGATGGCCATACCCGCCACGCTGAGGCCGTTCATGGCCGAAACGGCGACCATCACGCCAATAGTGCCAATGGCCAAGCCGCCGGGGATGGGGCCGGCCCACACGTGAAACATGCGGTACAGATCGCTGGCGATGCCGGATTCGGAAAACATGTACCCCATGTAAATGAACAGGGGCAGCGTTAACAGGGGATACCAGTTCAGCAGCACGAAGCTGGCGTTAAACGGCATCTCCACCCCGCCTTGGCCCCAGAGCATCAGGGCGAACAGGCTGGCCACGCCGCCGATGGCGGCGAATATCCGCTGCCCCGTCAGGAGCATCAGCAGCATCGAGGAGAAGATCAGAACGGCGATCATTTCGTAACTCATGATTTCTTCTCCCAAACCAGAAAGGACAGGTCTTTGAACCAAACCGCGACGGCCTGGAGCAGCATCAGGGTGATGCCGATGCACATGATGATCTTGATGGGGGCCAGGGGCGGAGCCCACGGCGTGTAGTTCTTTTGGCCGTACTCAAGGGCGTAGTGCGTGCTGGAAATGGCGCCGATCAGTAGTGTGACCAAATAAAAGATCATGACCGGTCCTGTGAAAAGATCAACCCAAGCCCGCCGTTTGACGGACCACCGGCCGTACAACAGGTCCATGCGGACGTGCCCATCCAGTATGTCGGAATACCCGCCGCCGAGAATGTAATAGGCGGCCATGGTGAACTGGGCGAGTTCCACGGCCCAGATATGAGGCCGGTTGAAGCCGGCTCTGGAGATGGATTCGAACATCAGGATGCCGATCATGAGAAAAACCAGGTACATCGCGAATTTGCCCACCACCGTGTTGGTCTTTTCCACCCAGCTCACGAAGGCTTTGATTGGTTTTGGCATGTTCCACCCTTTTCTTTGGTGCTTTCGCCTGGGATCCAAGCCAGCTTTTTTTGCTTGAACCGGGCCGAACCACGAATCAGCCCAAGCGAAACCTGGGCCGGACCGGCTCCGTGGTCCAGACATTTTCCGTCAACGCCCGGAGAATCGGCGCGTTTCAAGCAAAAAATCGCTCGACGCGGATTCAGGCCAGGATGGCCCGCCTTCCCCTCTCAAAAGAAAGAGGGAAAGGCGGCCCGCCGACGCTTTATCACGCCGGTTCAATATTAGTAGCGGTACGGAGGCCCGGCTGCTTCCATGGTTTTGGTGTATTCTTTAAGAATGTTGATGATCTTGGCGTTCCGGGGGCTCTTGGCCGCGATTTCATCCCAGAACTTCAGGGCCGCGTCTTCCACGGTTTTCCATTCTTCCTTGGGAATGGTGGTCAGTTGCAGCTTACCGCCCTTGGTCCGGTAATGGGCCTCCCCCCACCAGTACCAATGCTGCCGGTAGTAATGCGAACTGTCCATGCAAAGCTTGAACAGGGTCTTGAGGTGTTCAGGCAGAGCCATCCACCGGTCGGTATTGGCGAAATAAGCCCCCGCCCAGGCGCCGGAAATGGGGTTGGTCAGGTAATACTTGGTCACATCGGCCCAACCCACGGTATACACTTCGGTAATGCCCGACCAGGCCACGCCGTCCAGTTCGCCCGTCTGCATGGCCATCTGAACGTCCTCGTACGGCAACGACATGGGAACCACGCCGAACTGCTGCATGAACTGGCCGCCGGTGGGGAACATGTACACCCGGAGCCCCTTGAGGTCTTCCAACTTGCGGATCGGCTTGACGGTGGCGAAGTTGCACGGGTCCCACGCCCCGGTGCTCAACCAGGTAACGCCCTTTATTTCGTTGTAAGCTTCTTCCCAGATTTTGTTCAGGCCGTACCAGTTCCAAAGAACCGGAACGTCCAGGGAGTACCGACAGGCGAAGGGGAAATACGCGGCGAACACGTTCACGTCCACCGGAGCGGTGATGGAATCGTCGTCGCTCTGAGCCGCGTCGATGGTGCCTTTTTGGACCGCCCGGAACAATTCGCCGTGGGGGACCAACTGACCGGCGTTATACAGCTCGATCACCATTTCCCCTTGGGCCACCTTGTTGAACATGTCGATGGAGGGCTTGATCACGTGCTCGGCCAGAGCGGGACCGGCATAGGTTTGCAGCCGCCATTTGATGGTCGTTTTCTGTTGAGCCTTAACATAGGGGGCGCCAATGGTCGTGGCGGCCGCCACCGTCGCGGCGCCTACGCCAGCCTTTTTCAGGAAATCACGCCTTTTCATTCTCACCGGCTCCTTTCATCGGCTTGGGTTCACATTCTTCCAGTCCACCTTGGGTCAACATCCAAAAAAATTAGGCCGCCGGCGCGAATACCCCCGCGCCGGGTTTCGACTTTTTTCCCAACGAAAATTTTTTCAACGGTACCTTTTAGTAACACCCGGATTCCCAAAAGACCTGTTCCCATGGAACCCGGCGGAAAAATGGGTTCGGTCCACCTCGCCCGCCGCCTGGGGCGACCAAGAGCCCACTCCGCCCGAAAACCGTTGGTTTGACAATGGTTCTCCTTCGACCATTGGGTAAGGGGAACCGAAGCGTCTTACCGAATCGAAGTGGTGAAGGTTTACGGCCTGGCCGGAGGTATGAACGATCCCGGCGCCTCCACATGAGCGCCGTTGGGCCTTCATTTTTCTTCCAGCCATCGAGGCGCGTTCCGCCGGGAAACCTCGATGGCTCCCGGCGGCGGAGTTTCGCGTGAAAATCAGGACGCGTTCAGCAACATTTTTTTGATCAGCGCCCGAACGATCTGGACTTTGAACCGGTTCCTGGAAAGCGGCTTGATATCCTCCGCGGCCACGTTCCCCGCTCCGATGGCCGTGGCTTCGTCGGCCGGTTTGCCCTTGAGGAACGCCTCCACGCCCTTGGCCCGTAAAGGCAGCGGAGCCACGGCGCCCAGAACGATGCTCGCGTTTTTGACGGTTCCGCCCTCCTCGCCCAGCACATAGGCCAGGCTTACGATGGGGAAATCGATGGCGTTCCGGATCCGGAACTTCAGGTATCCCTGCCGTTTCGATTCCGCGCCCGAGGGGATTTCGATCTCCTTCACCAGTTCGTCGTCCTCAAGAACCGTGGTTTTCTTGATGCCGGCCTGGAAAAAGTCACCGGCGTTCAGGGTTCTCTGCGTGGTGACGATCTTGGCGTCCAGGGCGATCAGCGCCGGGGCGAGGTCCGAGGCATTGACCGCCACGCAGCCGCAGTTGGCGCACCGTTGGGCTTCGCGCCGGATGTCTTCGGGCCCCGAAATGTTTTGAGTCCGCTCGGACCGGCATTGGCTGTCGGGGTGCATGTCCAGCGGCTGGCCGAATTCTAGCTTGGATTCATGTTTGATCTTGGCGATAACATGCGCCGTCTGGCGGCCGGCCGCCACGGCCTTGATGACCGAGGAGGGGCCGTGGACCACATCGCCGCCGGCATACACATCGTCCAGGCTGGCGGCGGTTTTGTCGTCGATGACGATCCAGCCGCGTTCGGCCTTCAGCTTGTCGTCGGCGAAGGAAAGGTCAGTCGCCTGGCCAATGGCCAGAATGATCTGATCGGCCTTGATGGTCTGTTTTTGGGCGGTATCGAAGCTGGGGTTGAACCGGCCCTGGCCGTCGAACACGGAGGTGCAGGCCACCATATCCATGCCGGTGATTTTGCCGCCTTTTTCGATGATCTTGTGGGGACCCGCGGAGGTGACGAGTTCCACGCCTTCGTGAAGGGCCTCTTCGATTTCTTCAGGGAAGGCGGGCATGATCTCGCGGGATTCCAGGCAGGCCATGGTCACCTGCTTGGCGCCCAAGCGGCGGGCGCTCAGGGCCACGTCCACGGCCACGTTCCCGCCGCCGATCACCAGCACCTTTTTCCCCAATACCGGGGTTTTGCCCAAGCCGATTTCCATCAGGAAGTCCAGCCCGGAGGTAAGCAGTTCGGCTTTGTCGATGTTCAGGGTTCTCTTGCCCCAGGCGCCCACCGCCAGGAACACTTTGTCGAAATTCTTCCCCAGGTCCTTCAGGGTTTTGCCCTTCTGGCCCACGGCGTAATTCATCTTGAACACAATGCCCATGCCTTCGAAGGCTTTGACCTGCCGCTTGACGATCTCCTTGGGCAGCCGGTACGCGGGAATGCCGTAAGTTAGCATGCCGCCGGGTTCGGGCATTTTGTCGAACACGGTTACCTGCCAGCCTTCTTTCCTGAGGAAGTACGCGGCCGAAAGGCCCGCCGGACCGGAACCGACGACGGCTACGGTCTTTTTTCGCTCTTTCTTCGGCGGTTTCATGAACAGGGCGGCGTTGTCCAGGATGTGATCGCCCAGGGTCCGCTCGACGTTCTGAATGGACACGGATTCATCGAATTCGGACCGGTTGCATTTTATTTCGCAGAAATGGGGGCAGATCCGGCCGGTGATGGCCGGAATGGGATTGTGGTCCAAAACGATCCGGGCGGCCGCGTCCAGGTCCCCTTGGCGGATCCGGTCCATATAGGCCGGAATTTCGGTATGAGCCGGGCAGGCCGCCGTGCAGGCCGGTTCGGCCACGCGAACGGAGCCGAAGATCGAATGGTACCGGTTTTCCCCCAACAGGGCGCCGCACTTGTCGCCGCCCTTGCGGATGCAGTGAAACAGGTCGTCCGGCGCCCGGTAATACCAGCAGCGGGGCTCCTGGCAGATGTTGCCGCCGATGGTGCCCATGTTCCGGATCTGAGGCGACGCCACCGAATGGGCCGCTTCGGCCAGAAGCGGGTATTTGGCCCGGACGGCTTCGTTCGTAACGATTTCGTCCAAGGGGGTCAACGCGCCGATGCGAAGCCCCTTTTTGTCGGCCTTGATGTAGCTTAAGCGCCCGATGGTTTTCAGGTCCACCACCACTTGGGGGCCTTCGGCGTGGATGCGGTCCTTCATTACGCCCAAAAGGTCGGTTCCGCCGGCCATGGGTACGGCTTTGCCTTTGGCCTTGCCAAGGATTTCGGCGGCTTCTTCGAGCGACGACGCGGCAATATGTTGAAAGCTTCGAAGCGTCATGGTTTCACCCTCAAACCTTTCCCAGGGCCCTGAGGACTTTTTCGGGCTTCACCGGTATTTCGTTGATGCGGACGCCGATCGCGTTGTAGATGGCGTTGAGAATGGCGCGCGGCGTACAGGTCAAGGTGCCTTCGCCAATCCCGCAGGCGCCGTATTTGCCCGCCCCTTTCCAGATTTCCAGAAGGATGGCGTCGATTTCGGGCATGTCCACCATGGTGGGCACCTTGTAATCGATCCAGTTGAAATTGAGCGGAACCCCGGTGGCCTCGTCATAAATGATTTCCTCGGTCAAGGCCTCGCCCACGCCCGTAACCTGGCCGCCGATCTGCTGGGCTTCAGCCCCCGAAGCATACATCACCGTGCCGCAGTCGTTGATGACCACCAGATGCAGCACCTGGACCTGGCCGGTATCCGTATCCACTTCCACTTCGGCGAAGTTGGCGAAATAGGGTACGCCGGTTCTTTCCGTGTTGGGAATCCGGCTCCGCGTCACCACGATGGGCACCCGGTCGCCCATGAAGAACAATTCCTTCAGGGGCATGCCCTTGGCGGGTTTTTTGCGGATGAAAATCCGGCCGGCTTCGATTTCAAGTTCCTCCGGTTTCACCTTGAACACCGGAGCGCCCCGTTCCAGAATCACCTGCTTGAGGTCCTGGGCCAGAAGGGCCGTGACTTCGGACTGAAGGTAGGAGACCGAACTATCGGTCTGCACGCAGTCCTTGAGGCCCGTCTGGGTATCCACGACATGGGACCAATGGATGTCTTGGACCCCGATGCCCAGGTAATCCAACACTTCGGCGCACCCCAGCACGTTGCAGGTGTTGGACCCGGTTCCGGTTTCCACGGTGGGCGCGTCCAGAATGACGGTGCAGTCGGGATTCAGTTTGATGCTGACCGGAATCCGGCCCCGCCGTTCCTCCTGCCATTCCGCGTGCCAGGCCGGATGCAGGGAAAAACCCACGCCGCGCTTTTTGCCCAGGCCAAAGGTTTGGCCCTGTCCGGGCGCGTGCCGCTTTTCGGCCCAACCGATCTTTTCGGCGCCGGCATGGAGAACCTCGGTCAGGCTCTTGTCGGGGAGTTTTTCCCATTCATGGCCGAAGTTTTTGATCGCCAGATCGATCGGGTCCATGTTCAGGGTTTCGGCCAGTTCGTCGATGACATGGCCGAAGATGGTATTGAACTGGGAATTCCCCACGCCGCGCATCATGCAGGCGGGCAGCTTGTTCGTATAAACGCCGTAGGCTTCCATCTTCATGTGCGGAATGTGGGCCAGAGCCGCTTCGCTGATTTCCAGAGGGGCGAACTTCAAGGCGAAGAAGGTATGGTCCGCGTACGCGCCGGCGTTCCCGATGCATTTGAAATGCATGGCGGTGATGGTTCCGTCTTTTTTCGCCCCCACTTTCGCGGAGTAGATGGCCGGCTGGCGCGAATCGTGGAAGCTTTCGCGGCGGGTGTGCCGGAATTTGACCGGCCGGCCCGTTTTTTTGGAAAGCATGGCGGTGAAAAGGAAAAAGGGCTGCTCGCCGGTGTCCCCGCGTCCGAACTGTCC
>JAGVGV010000227.1 GCA_020056895.1 Deltaproteobacteria bacterium | reverse complement strand
CTGTTCGTGGCCCGGACCACCGGCCTGGACGACCCCTTCGAATGGATCAATCCTATCTGCCTGCCCGGAGCCGTTTCCCCTTTGGCCGCCGCCGAGGAAAGCGGCCTGGACCCGGACCTGGCTTTGATCGGCCCGGCCTTCCAAAACCTTCTGGATCGTCATGATTTTCTGGTGGTGGAAGGCGTGGGCGGGCTCTTGTCCCCGGTCACGGCCGATCAAACGGCGGCCGACCTGATCCCCCTCTTCGGCTTCCCGGCCCTGGTGGCGGCCCGGCCGGCCCTGGGGACCATCAACCATACCCTGTTGACCCTGGAAGCCCTGGAACGACGAGGGCTGGAACCCCTGGCCTTCTTCTATTCCCAGGCCGATCCCGCCGCGGCCGACCCATCCCGGCCCACCAACGCCCGCCATACCGGCCTGTTCACCCGAGTCCCCTTCCTGGGAACCCTGCCCTTCATCCCCCAGAAACCCGAACCATCAGCCGATGTATTGGCTCAGGCGGGGAACATCCTGGCGGAAAAGGTGATGCGCGGAAGATAAAAAGGATTCGGAAAGCAGGGAAGCGGGTCGGGGATTAGGCCGCTCGGCTCCAGGCCAGGGCCGTCAACAAAAGGGCGAAAAACCAGGCGGCCAGGCTGGGGCCGATCCGGCGGGAGCAGAGTTTTAGCGGCCCCAAGGTGAAGCCCGCCGCCGCGTCCAGCACCAGGTGCGACAACACCCCCGCCCCGGCCACCAACCCCACCGCCAGCGCCGCGTTTTTACCCAACGAACCGAAAACCAAGGCCGTGCCCGATCCGTACATCAGGGCCATGGGCAGAGAATGAAACATGCCCCGGTGGATCGTGAAACCACGAAGGAGCATCGCCCCCGCGGTCGGCGCCGCCGCCAGAACCACCAGGCCGGCCAGAATCCCTTCCCCAAGAGGCCGGTTCCGGTGCAAAAGGTATTGGACCACGCCCAAGGCGGCCACCAATCCCACCAGCAACGCGGCGAACCGGGTCGGACGGCTCCGGTCCGCGTCCAGATCCGGCACCAGCCCGCCCGCCAGACCGGCCATGGCGGCCAGCGCTGCTTGGGGCGGTCCCCAACCGTAATGGGCCAGGCCCATCCAGGCTCCGGACAGGCCAATGAACCCCGAAGCGGTCATGTGAACGCCGAAACGAGGCATGTCGTTCACGTGTTCCTTGGGAAAAAAGATAAAAAGGCCGGCAAAGCCGAACGCTTCCCCAACACCTCGGCCGCCCGCCGCGTTACACTTTGGCCAGGGCTTCCTCCAGGGATGGGACAATGGGCAAAATGTAATCGAATCCGGCGATTTCAAAGACTTCGCGGATGTAATCCTGCATAGAGCATAGAATGATCCGGCCGCCGCCGGGTCCCAGCTTCTTGGTGGCCTTGTTCAAAACCCTCAGGCCGGCGCTGGAAATATAGTCGAGCCTTCCGAAGTCGAGAATCAACCGCTGGTCGCCTTCCTGAACCCGGGCCATGATCCGGTCTTCCAGCACGGACGACGTATTGGAATCCAGGCTGCCGCTCAGCATGAGGATGGTTACGTCGCCCTCCCGCCGTTCGGTCACCTCCATTCAAACACCTCCCCTTCCCCACGAAAAAACGATTCTCGGGCCGATACCACCCGCCGTCATCCCGGCCGGAGTCCCCTTGAAGCCTTGGGATCGCCTCCGCCGGCGGCCGCGATTGGTACCTGGAAAGACCTCAGTATAGCCCAAGCCAACGGGAAAAACCATGGGGAAAGAAAGCCAAAAGTATCCATTCCATCTCGGGCGGTTTCGTTGGATTTTGGGCTCCGTTTGAGGCTGGGGGGTTCGACCCCCCGGGCTGGTCGAGGGGAAAGAGGAGATTGCTCGCACCCGCTTCCAAATACCGAATGGATTCCATGCCCTTCATCCCTCCCGGCCGGTCCCGGGGAAACCTTCCCCTTGTTTCCAGCCGAGCCTTGACGCTCCCCTGGCCCATGGAGTACAACCGGCCCTGACCCGGCCGGTCTCCTGGTCCGGTCTTATTTTTTCAAGGCCCGAAGGAGGCCCCCATGCGATTGTTCATTTCCGGTTCCCTGGCGTACGACCGCCTGATGAGTTTTCCTCGCAATTTCGATGAATTGTTGCTCCCCGACCAGCTTCACAACCTGAATGTCTGCTTCCTGGTGGAAGGCCTAAGGGAAGTATACGGCGGAACCGCCGGCAACATTGCGTACAGTCTGGCCATGCTGAACGAACGGCCCACTATTCTGGCCGCCACGGGTCATGATTTCGATAAATACGAAGCCCGGATCAAGGGCTGGGGCCTGCCGCTGGACGGCCTTCGCCGGATCGAAGAAGAACCCACCTCTTCCGCCTTCATCACCGCCGACCGGTCCGGCAACCAGATCACCCTCTTCTGCCCCGGCGCCATGAACCACATCGCCGAGTACGATTTTTCCGGCGTGGACCCCCAAAACGCCCTGGCCATCGTTTCCCCCGGCAATCTGGCGGACATGGCCCGATACCCGGAAACGTACAAAAAAATGGGGCTGCCTTATATCCTGGACCCGGGCCAGAACATCCCGGCTTTTCCCAAGGACACGCTCGTTCAGATGATTACCGGGGCTCGGGTCCTCATCACCAACGATTACGAGTTGAAGATGATCGAGGACATCACCGGCTTGGACCAGGCCGGGCTGCTGGGCCGGGTGGGGGCCCTGATTACCACTTTTGGGGCCGAAGGGTCAGTGCTGGCCACGTCCCAAGGCCAGGAGACCATCGGCGCCGTGCCGGTGGCCAAGGCGCTGGACCCCACCGGAGCCGGGGACGCGTACCGCGCCGGGCTGCTTAAGGGCCTTGCCTTGGGGAAACCCTTGATCCAGGCGGCCCGGATGGGCGCCACGGCGGCGGCCTATTCGGTGGAACAGAACGGCACCCAGTTTCACCGGTTCACCTGGGAGGAATTCCTTACCAGGCGCCGGGCTTTTTTCGGCGACGATTGATTCGCCGCCGCGATCCATCAAGCCGGGCGAGGCCTGCCTCGCCCCTCCCCCCCTTTATTCACGGCCCAAAACCAAGTTCGTCCGATGGCCTCCGGACAGGAGCCCCCCGGATGCCAATGGATTAAACCCAGCCTCCGGGTAAAAGCATTTTTCATTGCGGTCCCCGTCGGGTTCCGGGTTCCGGCCCGGCGGCCGCTTTCCGCTTTCGCCCGGTTTTGCTTGACAGCGCGGCCTTTAACTCATAATCTGTCTAGCGGTTCCGACCACATCTTCCAAACGTTGCGCCATCATCCGCCCGACAGGTTTGTCCGTCGTAGGCGCGGGCGGATCTATCCGTTGGACCGCCTTTCGGGACGTCCCGGGTGCGTGCGATTTTATTT
>JAGVGV010000357.1 GCA_020056895.1 Deltaproteobacteria bacterium | reverse complement strand
TACCTGCTCCGTTTTGGGAGCCGCGAACTGGTGCTCCGGCGGCCGCCTTTTGGCACCAAGGCCAAAACCGCTCACGACATGAGCCGGGAATACCGAGTGCTTTCGGCGCTTCAGGGTACGTATCCCTATGCCCCCCGGCCTTTGGCCTATACCGAGGATCCGGCCGTTTTGGGCGCCCCGTTTTACGTGATGGAACGAGTGACCGGCCTGGTCTTAAGGAAAAAGCTGCCCCAGGGGTTGATTTATTCCGCCGAACAGGCCGCCGATCTGTGCCGGAACCTGGTGCGGGTGCATCAGGAACTCCATGCCGTGGACGTCAAGGCCGTTGGGTTGGCCGATTTCGGGAAGCCCGAAGGGTACGTGCGGCGGCAGGTGGAAGGCTGGAGCACCCGGTACCGGAACGCCCGGACCCCCGACGCGCCGGACTGCGAACGGGTCATGGCCTGGCTGGCCGAAAAAATGCCGGGGGAATCGGGATCGGCCACCATCATCCACAACGATTTCAAGCTGGACAACGTGGTTTTGGACCCGGCCGACCCGTTACGGATCATCGGGGTGTTGGACTGGGAAATGGCCACTTTGGGGGATCCGCTCATGGACCTGGGGTGTTCGCTGGCGTACTGGATCGAAAAAGAGGATCCGGAAGAAATGGAAGCCATGCGCTTCATGCCGCGGGACATTGAAGGGGCCATGAGCCGCCGAGAGGTGATCGAGGAATACGGACGCCTTTCGGGCCGTCGGATGGAACTTTTCGATTTTTATTATGTGTTCGGCCTGTTCCGGCTGGGGGTGATCGCCCAGCAGATTTACTACCGTTTCTACCACGGCCAGACCAAGGACCAGCGGTTCCAGACCATGATCTTCGGCGTCCATGTTCTGGATCGGCAGGCTCAGAGGGTGCTCGACCGTACGGATTTGTGATGCCCGGCCGGCAAGCGTTTTTGGGCTCAACCTCTTGGTCGGGCCTGGTTTTTCAGTCTTCCAGATACCAGTGGCGCTCCTCCGGGTCGATAACCCTGCCCGCCCCGATCCGGGCCAAGGCTTCCGGTTGGGTCATGGTTGCTTGACCACGCGCCTGAAACGGATTCCTGCTCGGTCGGCTCGGGTGGGAATTTGGATAATTGGTTTGGGTTCGTTCCTTCAGGGAGCGAACCCAAACGTTGTTTTGGGGTATGATAAAAAAGCAGGACGGACGATCATTCCCCGGAGCGCACCGGCCATTCCGGACGCCATCCGGGCGCCGGTTTCGGGAGGATGCCATGGGATGGAAACGGTTCGCGCTCTTGGTCTTGATTACCGCCCTGTTTTCCTACCTGGGCGGCTTGACGGCGGGGTGGTGGATTCCCGCCCAAGCCCAGGCCCGGGTCCGGGCCGCGGCCCGGACTCCCGAAACCATCACCGCTCGGGAATTTCGCGTTGTGGACGAGGCCGGTTTTCCTCGGGGCTTTTTTCGGGGGGAAAAAACGGGTACGGTGTTCCAGATGCTGGGGTGGAACGGCCCGGGGCTGAAAATCCGGGTCGGTCGGACCGATGGGCGGTCCGGATCGAGCCCCAATCAGGCCGTTATCGAACTGGGGGACGCCCAGGAAGCGGCGCATATCCGGATCGTGATCAACGATCAAGGCGGCGCCGGCCTGTTTATCCGGGCCGCCAGCCCCATGGTTCCCGAGGGACCGGGAGTGATTCCGGCCGAGGCGGCGGCCACGATTTTTATTCAGGACCATCAAGGCCAAATTTTATGGAGGGCCCCAGTGACCCAGCGGCCCTGATTCCGAACGACGATCCTTTGATCCGTTGAACAGGCGAGGCCTGCCTCACCCGCACGGTATGTTTAAAAATCATCTTCCATGGGAATCAAGGCTCTGTTGCTCGCCGCCCCCCCCCCGGCCGCGGTTTTTCCCTGGTTTTTCCGGCTTTGCGGCGCGGGCAGGGCCGGCCGGCGCCTTGGGGTATGAGCCCTCGTTGAACGATCGTCTTTTTTCCGTTGGGCGGCCAAGGCTCCGGCGACCAGAGCCAACAGGTCGCCCACCACATCCAGCATGCTTTCGGCCTGGGCATTGAGCTCTTCCGAGGCGCTGGCGGATTCCTCGGCGTTGGCGGCATTGGTCTGGGTCACCTTGTCCATTTGCGCCACAGCCTGGTTCACCTGATCGATGCCCTGGGCCTGTTCCGAAGACGCCCCGGCGATTTCGCTGATGAGTTCCGCCACTTTGTTGGACGTAACAGCCACTTCTTCAAACGCTTCGCCCGTGGTTCGGACCAGTTCGGACCCTTCGTTGATCCGGGCGATGGCGCCTTCAATAAGGCCGGCGGTGTTTTTCGCCGCTTCGGCCGCTCGTTGCGCCAGGTTCCTCACTTCGTCGGCCACCACCGCGAAACCGGCGCCGGCTTCGCCCGCCCTGGCCGCCTCGACGGCCGCGTTGAGCGCCAACAGGTTGGTCTGGAAGGCGATTTCATCGATGGTCTTGATGATCTTGCCGATCTCCTTGCCGGACGAAGCAATTTCGCTCATGGACTGGTTCATATGAGTCATGGACTGGCCGGCCCGGTCCACCACGGATTTGGCGTTCGCCATCAATTTGTTGGCTTGGTTGGCGTGTTCGGCGTTCAACCGGGTCATGGACGACATCTCTTCCAGGGAGGACGATGTTTCCTCGATCGCCGCCGCCTGTTCCGAAGCCCCTTCCGCCAGGGATTGGCTGGCCGCGGATACCTGCCCGGAAGCCGATGATACCTGGTCCGCGCCGGAGGCCAGGGCGTCGATGATCCGATGGATGGGTTTTGTGATGCCCCGGGTAATCACAATACCCAGGAACAAAGCCAGAACCACGCCCACGATCATGGCCGACAGGCTGAAACCCTTGATGAAGGATGCCTGAGTGCTGGATTTTTCGATTTCCCGGGCGGCCGCGTCCCGGTTGATCTGGACCAACCGATCCAAAAGGCCGATGGCCGCCCGCTGTTTCTCCGTTACCGGTCCCAAGGCCTGAGTTTGGGCCTTTTCCATGAGTTCATGGGATTCCTGGGCCACGATCCGCATTTCCTCGAAGGCCCCGAAAACATCCTTCATGGCCGAAATCATTTCTTCCGCATATAGCTTTTGGGCGGCGGTAACATTCCCTTCGGCCACTAAGGTTTTTATTTTACCCACGGCGGCGTGGAACCGTTGGTGCGGCTGGGAAAAATCGCTGATCAGTTTCTGGAAGGCCTTGTTGTCGGTCTTGAAATTGGGGAACCATCGGCCCGCGTTGCAGGCGGTGTGGTCGTTACCGCCTTCAAACACCTTTTCGTTTAAATGGATCAGATGCAGCACTCGTTGGACCAGGATGTAATGGTCCTT
>JAGVGV010000640.1 GCA_020056895.1 Deltaproteobacteria bacterium | reverse complement strand
GAAAGCGGGCGGGTTGGGCTGAACGCCTCCGCTCTGATGCATCCAACCGGCGGGAGCCGCGGGCCTCGATCCATCACCTCATACGGAAGCGGGAAAAAACATGAATCGAAACGAATTGGAAGATTTGGCCCGGAATTGGGGCGCCGATTTCTTCGGCGTGGCCGACCTGACCCCGTTCCGGGGCGCGCCCACCATCCCCGAAGACCTTTTGGACCCTTTTGAACGAGCCGTTTCCCTGGGCGTGGCCCTTTCCCGGTCCATTTTCGACAATCTGGTGGACGGCCCGGATCCGCCCTATTCCCATCATTACCTTACGGCCAACGCCCTTTTGGATCGGATCGCCTTCCGCCTGACCGGGGCCATCCAGAAGGCCGGCGGAGCCGCGTTGCCCATCCCCGCCTCCCAGATGCGGGACGACGTTCTCTGGCGGGGAGCCATTTCCCACAAAGCCGTGGCCCGCATGGCCGGGTTGGGCTGGCAGGGCAAAAGCCTTTTGCTGGTGAACCCCGAGGTGGGTCCCCGGCTTCGGTTGGTAACCATTTTAACCGACCTGCCGCTGTCCCCGGATCAGCCCCTGACCAACCGGTGCGGAAAGTGCATGGAATGTTCCAAGGCCTGCCCGGCCGGGGCCATCAAGGGGACGCCCTGGGGCGAAGGGTACAGCCGCCGGGAAGACGCCTGGGACCCCAAGAAGTGCACGGATCATCTGATCAACGAATTTTCAAAAAGGCCGGATGTGGTTCCCCTGATCTGCGGGTTGTGCATCAAAGCCTGTCCCTTTGGCCGGAGCGGCCGCCGGAAGGCGGAGGAAACCACCGGCGAAGAGGGCTTCCCGGGATAACCGGGAGGGAAGCTTTAAAACATGACGGGAAAAGGACGAACAGGATCGGCGCCGTGCGGCCGGGACATGCCGACCATCCGGGTGGGCGTGGATTTCGGCACCACCCATACCATCGTGGCGCTGGTGGACGACGGCAACCATCCCGTTCTGACCCTTCCCTTCGATTACGACGGCGAACCGCTGGCTTCGGATCAGACGCCATCGTGCCTGACCTGGTTTCGGGATCGTTTTTACTACGGCCCGGCGGCGCTCCGGTGTTTTTACGACCACCTGGATGAAGCCGTGCTGGCGCCGTCCATCAAGCGTCTTCTTCGGGATTGGCAGGTGGGGGCTGTTTTGAAGGTGGGGGCCGAGGACCATCCGGTGCTGGATTTGTTGGCCGGGTTTCTTTCGGCCGTCCGGAACGCGGTCCTGGCCTCGCTGGATCTGCCCGAAGCGGTGATTGAAACAGTGATCGCCGTGCCGGCCAACGCGTCCAGCTCCCAGCGGTTCGTGACCCTCGAAGCCTTTCGCCGGGCCGGCTTTCAGGTGCTTCGGATTCTGGACGAACCGGTGGCCTCGGGAATCCAGTTCGTTCACGAACGGTACAAACGGTGGGACCGGGTTCAGGCCGACGTGATCATTTACGACCTGGGCGGCGGCACCTTCGATACCACTTTGTTGTCCATCGATCACGGCCGGTACGATCCGCTCCGGTCCCAGGGGATCAGCCACCTGGGCGGGGATGATTTCGACGAGATGCTCCTGGAACTGGTGGAAGCCCGCATCGGATCGTCCTTTTCGGATCGGGACCGGCCCCGGATGCGGCGGGTGGTCCGTGAGGTGAAGGAAGGGATTGGTCCGTACACCCAGAAACTGCTGGTGGAAACGCCCGAGGGCGTGGCGGCCGTGCCCATCCGGGCGTTTCATGACGCGGCCCGGCCGCTGATCCAGAAAACCATTGACCTGGTGGACCGGGTGCTGACGGAAACCAAGGGCCGGGCGGAGCCGGACCGGATCGTGCTGGCGGGAGGCGGAAGCCTGCTGGCCGCGATCCCGAAAATGCTGAAAGAACGGTACGGCCGGGCCCGCATCCACCAGGGGCTCTACCCTTTGGCGTCGGTGGCCATCGGCGCGGCCATCCAGGCCGGGTCCCCGGGATTGACGATCGAGGACCGGCTGACCACTCATTTCGGCGTTCTTCGGGTTCGGAACCAGGGCGAGGAATACCTGGACGTGATTTTTGAAAAAGGCCAAAAACGACCAGGCCCCGGTCAGGCCGCCCTTGTCCGTCGGCCGCCGTACGATCCCCGGCACAACATCGGCCGCTTCCGGTACTTGGAATGCGACGATCTGAACCCCAACGGCCCCTTACCCGCCGGCGAAACGGTGTATTGGAACGAAATCCTGTTCCCGTACGACCGGGCCTTGAACCCGGCCGGCCGCCGGGCTCCGGACCTTGGACCCGCCGACATCGTTCCCGCCGACCACCTGGGCCACGAACGGATTCAGGAAGAATACGTACTGGACGAATACGGCATCGTGACCGCCCGCATTTCCCGGTCCATCCAGGACCAGTACGCCAGTTGCCACAACCTATTCCGCAGATGGCCGTTTTAACTTGGGTTCCCAACCATGCCCGCCGCCGGTCGGACGGTATGCCGCCCGATCGGAAGGGTGGGGTCACGGCCGGTCTTCGAGGATGCGGCGGATGGCCTGGCTGAGTTCGGCCAAGGGAACCGGTTTGTTCAAATAGGTCCGTACGCCGATGTCCGCGGCCAGATCGGGCGTCATGTCTTCGCTGTATCCGGTGCAAAGGATCACGGGCAGGCTGGGCCGGAGCGCCAGGATTTCCCGGGCCAGATCGGCGCCGGTCATTCGAGGCATGGTGTAATCGGTGATGACGAGATCGAACCGGTCCGGGTTTTCGCGAAACAGGTCCAGCGCGGCCGGGCTCGACGTCCGGCCCACCACTTCGTACCCCAGGCGGGTCAGGACCTGAGTGGCCAGTTCCACCAGCGGTTCCTCGTCGTCCACGAACAGGATTCGTTCCCTTCGGCCAACCAGGGTTTTCCCTGGGCCGGTTTCGTCCTTGCCGGCGGCCAATGGTTCCAAACGGGGCAGGTACACATTGAAGGTGGACCCCTGGCCGGGCAGGCTGTCCACCAGGACCGTTCCCTGATGACCCCGAACGATCCCGTGAACCACGGCCAGCCCCATGCCCGTTCCTTCCCCCTTGTCCTTGGTGGTGAAAAACGGATCGAATATCCGGGGCAGAATCTCGGGCGCGATGCCGTTCCCCGTATCCGAAACCGATAACAGAACGTACGGACCCGGCGTCAGGTCCGGAGGAATGGCCTGGGAGTCCGCCCCAAGGGTCACTTCGGTCAGCTTCAGGTCCAGCCGCCCGCCGTGAGCCCGCATGGCTTGGCCCGCGTTGGTGCACAGGTTCAAAATCACCTGGTGCATCTGAGTGGGGTCCGCCAGCACCGGAGCTTCGGTTTCCAACCGGGGCTGAACTTCGATGGTGGCCGGCAAGGTGGCCCGGAGCATCCGGAGGGTTTCCTTGGCGATGGTTCCCAGGAGCACCGGCTTTTTTTCCTGTTCGGACTGGCGGCTGAAGGTGAGAATCTGCCGGACCAGGTCCGTGGCCCGCTGGGCCGCGTCGATCACCCGGCCCAGGTTCCGCCGGAGCATGGACCCTTCCGGCGCGGAAAGGAGGCTCATTTCCGAAAAACCTAAGATCGCGCCCAGGATGTTGTTGAAATCGTGCGCGATGCCGCTGGCCAACGTGCCCAGGGCCTCCATTTTGTGGGCTTGAATGAGCCGGGCCTCGAGCCCTTCCCGTTCCCGCTCCATCCGCTTGATTTCACTGATGTCCGTGAAAAAGCAGAGCGCCGCCGGCCGGTCTTCCCAAACGATCCGGACCACCGAGGCCAGCACCCAGCGAGTGGAACCATCGGCGGCCAACACCCGAGCGGAAAAAACCTGAGGTCGGTCGTCCTCGCCCAGCTGCATTAAAAGACGGTCCACCGCCTGGCTCCGGTCTTCGGGGTGGATGAAGTCCACGGAGTTCCCCCGGGTCAGTTCCTCCATGGAGCGTCCCCAAAGCCCGCACAGCCGGGGGTTCACCCACTGGAAACGGCTTCCTTGGACCACCCCGATGCCTT
>JAGVGV010000636.1 GCA_020056895.1 Deltaproteobacteria bacterium | reverse complement strand
TCCATTTTTTGTTTTATTGAGGCATTTCGCAAAAGAGGCGACCGTTAGAAAGGTCGCATTCACAAATACATCGGAATTGCACGGTTGAACCACCAACAATAACCACCGGTTCTTGTTTCCCCTTGACCGTTACACTTGTTCCATCGCCGCCCGGGCCTGATCGTGAAGCCGGCGGCAGGAATCGCCCAGGAACAGGATATCCGTGCCCAGGGCGATGAACTGGTACCCCTGGGCCACCACGTCCTTGTTCTGTTCCGCCGCCCGGTCCGGGTGGACCAGATGGATGCCGGCGGCCAGGCCGTGAGCCTTGGTCGCTTCCAGCACCAGTTTTTTGGCGGCCTGGATGTCCGGGTGGTCGAGCTGCCCGGGGATGCCCATGGAGAGGCTCATATCGTACGGGCCGATGAAGGTGCCGTCGATGCCCGGGACGGACAGAATCTCTTCGATGTTCCGCACCGCGTCCACGTGTTCGATCTGGACCATGAGCAGGCTGTCTTCGTTGTTCCGGGCCACGTATTCCTGGAACTGGCGGCCGTACCCCTGGGCTCGGGCCAGTCCCACGCCCCGGAATCCCAAGGGGGGATATTTGACCGAATTCACGGCCAAAATGGCGTCCTCTTTACAGTTGACCATGGGGACCAGCACGCCGGCCGCGCCGGAATCCAACACCGCCTTGGCCTGGATGGGATCGTTCCAGGCCAGCCGGACCAGGGGAATGGCGCCCTTGCCTTCGATGGCAATGAGCAATTTTAGCACTTCGGAGACATCGATGGCCGTGTGTTCCGTTTCCACCACCACGAAGTCGTATCCCGCGTCGGCCAGAATTTCGGCGATGGACACGTGGGCCATGGACATCCACGACCCGATGGAGGCTTTGCCCTGGCGGATGAGGTCCTTGATCTTGCGGGCCAGCATGTATTTATCCTTTCATTTCGGGTGCGACGGGCTTCGCCCGGAAAATCGGTTCTATCCCTGAATCACCCTATCCAATCGACTTCAGCACCAGGCGACCGAAAGAGCTAAGGCGGTTTTTCTGCAGGAATTCCTGGAATTCATCCCGAGTCCGGTCGTCGCGGTTCATGAGCATATGCCGGATGAAACGGGGCCAGCCGGCTTCCGGGTCGGCGGCCACGGCCCGGCGGACGGCGTCCACGTCGAAGGACCCCGGCGTGCTGAATTCCACGGCTTCGAACCCGTGCCGCGAATACAGTTCGGTCAGGCCTTCGGTGGAAAACAGGTTCAGCCGATCCGGGGGATGCAGGTTTTCGGCGCGGTCCCAGAGCATCTGGAGGTCGAAGCCGGTGACCAGCGTGGCGTTGGCCAAAAGCAGACCGCCCGGGGCCAGGGTTTTTTTCGCGGCGGCCAGCCAGCCGTCCGGGTCCTGGCAACGGTCCAGAAGGTCGAAGGCCAGGAACAGGTCCACGGAACCGAGGGCCGGCAGGTCCTCCAGCCGAGTGGGCCGGACCGAGGCCTTTTCCAGCGTCAGGCCTTCAAATTCGAGGTCCGCCACGGGGTTGGTAACGATCAGGGGGCAAAACCCGGGGTCCAGGTGGTACAGTTCATCCAAGAGCAGGTCGTTGTGGTACCCGGCCACCACGCCGTTAACCGGCTTTGGCCGGTACTTGTCCACCACGTCCAACAGCCAGCGGACTCGGGGACGGAACACCTTGACTCGCCGGCTGGCCAGAGTGTCCTTCAGCAAGTGATCCCGCCAGAACCGGGCGGCTTCGGATTCCCGGTAAAACCGGACCAAATCCACTTCGGCGGGCCGGGGGTTCACGTATAACGTGCCGCAGTTCCGGCAGCTTTGATAGGTCAGCCCGTATTTGTCGAAAGCCCTTTCGGCCTTTTCGGACCGGCAGGCCGGGCAGGGGCCTTCCACCAGTTTTTCCGGGCGGGCCAGCAGGCTGGGGACGTCCGTTTCGAGTTTTCGGCGGTAGTCGTCCAGGAGCCCCTGGGGTTTGACATCCTTTTCCAACAGGTCCCGGTCAAAAACCACGGTTCTCATGATCGTTCCCCCGCCCGGGCCGCGTTGGGCGGCGCGTCGTAGTTGACTCCGGCCTGGCGGTACACGGTGTCGATGATTTCCATTACCTTGAAGGCGTCCCAGGTGGAACTGTCGGCGATGGGCCGGTCGTCCAGGATCGCCCGGACCAGTTCTTCCACCTGGAGGTCCCAGGACAAGTCCGTGTCGTAATAGACCACTTCCTCGCGGGGGTTGCCCACGGCCGCGTCTTCGTCGTCCGAGGGCCGCCGGCCGATGATCAGGGTTTCCCGGCCGTAACTGCCGCTTTTGGATAAAAGCCCCTGGGCGATCAGATAGCCGCCTTCCAAGCCCAGTTCCAGGCGGAACTTGTGTTTCCACAGGGTGGCCGAAGAATGGAACTGCGCCACTACGCCCTTGGAGTTCCGAAGAAGAACGAAGGCGTTGTCTTCCACCGGGATGTTCCAGTACGTAGTGCCCAGCATGCCCGTCACTTCGTTGAAATCACCTCCGAACAGGCGGAACAGGTCCAGCATGTGGATGCCCTGGTCCAAAAGAATCCCGCCGCCGGAGATTTCCGGATCGTTCCGCCAGGATTTTTCGAACCCCCGCCCCGGGCCGCCGGATTTGCCGTAAATGCCCCGCATCCAGAGCACTCGGCCCATACGGCCGGCGTCCACGATGCTCTTGGCTTCCAGAATGGCCGGGTGGTGGCGGTGATTGAAGCCGAACATCACCTTCAGGCCGGGATGGCGGGCTTCGGCGGCCATGATC
>JAGVGV010000638.1 GCA_020056895.1 Deltaproteobacteria bacterium | reverse complement strand
TGAGGGCATTAAGCGGGTTATTCCGCGATTGACCGCCGCAAAACGGGCCTTTTGCCCCATCTCATTGTCGGGCCATGGTTTTCCATCCTCGAAATACCTTTGGTATTCCTCCGGTGAAAAACCATCGCCCTCCGCGATCTGGATCAAAATTCCTCGTTTTGCGGAAGCTTTGACCGCCATTGGCTGCCAGTACAAAACGGGCCTTTTTCCCCATCTCTTTGTCGGGCCATGGTTTTTCATCCTCGAAATACCTTTGGTATTCCTCCGGTGAAAAGCCATCACCCTCCGCGATCTGGATCAAAATTCCTCGTTTTACGGAAGCTTTGACCGCCATTGGCTGCCAGTACAAAACGGGCCTTTTGCCCCATCTCATTGTCGGGCCCAAGCTCACACGTGTTCGATGTCCCGCCACATCCAGACCACCCGGCCCACGCACAGGTCGGGCCAGTCCATGTCCGAAGGGACCGGAGGATAATCGGCCGCGTTTTCGCTGATGAGCAAAAACCCCCGCTCCCACTTTTGCACTCGTTTCACCGCCGCCGTGGACAGGCCGTTTTCGGGCATGTTGACCACGTAGATCCGCCGGTCCACGAACTGCCGGTCGGAAAGGTCCACCACCACGATGGAATGGCGGGGGATCACCGGTTCCATCGACGGCCCGCCCACCCTCAGACTGGCCAGCCGGTGGTTGGACCGGCCCTTCAGTTCGGGCCGATACACTACCACGGTGGACGTGGGTTCCTCGCCGGGGTCGAAGGCCAGGCCGTTCATTCCGGCGGACAGGCGGCCGGATTCGTACAAGGGAATGCCCCGGTACAGGTGAACGTTTTCCTCTAAAAAATTCTTTTCCAGATGATTGCCCACCTGGACCACCATGGTGGGTTCGGATCCCGGCCCCCCACGCTCGGCCACGCGGTGGTTCTGCCGCTCGTAATCGCTCAAAAAGGTCCAGTCCTCGTCCCGAAGATCATCGTGCCGGCCTTCATCGATCAGAGTGGACAAGCGGTGGTATTTGCGGCTTTCGCGGTACCGGCTCAGGTTGAACAGGGCCAGGTCCCGGGCTTCGTCGGTCTTGGCCTGGTCCACCTGGGCCATGTGCCAAAGCTCCTGGAAGTCCAGGTTCAGCACCGTGGCCACCCGGTGGATGATGTCGTCCTCGGGAATCTGGCCTTTGCTGATCTGCTGGGCGTAGCCCGCGCTGATGCCCGCCATCCGTCCCAGCTTGCGGATGCTCCAGCCCGATTCGTTGAGGGCCGAGGTGACTTTTTCAGTAAAGAGTTTCATGAACCGCCTCCCACGGGTTGGAGGATACGAATGAGGGTGAGGAATTCACCGGATCCCAGAGGTCCAAGGCCGGATTGACCGGGACGAACGGACAAGAGGTGGTTCCGTCAGGGGGAGCGGGGGGACTGGGATCATTCGCTAACCACGTGTCTTCCCAATATTATAAAGAAAAGGTTCTGCTTGTCAAGATGAAGCGAACAAATTTCCTTGACAGCTCTTCGATGCGTATGCATACTATTAGCAAGCAAAGGGGGCGGCCCATGTATCCAGGAATCAAAAGCATCGTCGCCGAACGGGGTCTCAAGCTGAAATACGTCGCCTCCCAGTTGGGGTGGCATCCAAGCTACCTGTCCCAGATCATTCACGGACATCGGGCCCCGAAGCGGGGGGACCTGATCCGATTATCCACCTTTTTAGGAATTCCGGTGTCGGGGTTGAGGGTTGCGAAAAGTGTCCGCAAATAGTATGCGGACAATCGGCCCCGACTCCACCCCCACACCCTAACGGAACCTAGGAAACATACCCCGGAGGGATACCATGCTTAAGAAACTACTCAAGAAACGATCCGATCTCGCCCGGAAACGGGACGAAGCTCAAAAGCGCCTGGACGACCTCGACGGCCGGATCGAGGCCCTCGTCGGCCCGGCGGCCATGGAAACCAGGGTTCAGGCGGGCAAGGACACCGGCGCCGTTACCTTCGAATACGACGGCGTCCGGGTCACGGTCACGGTGCCCAAGGTGGTTTCGTGGAATGAAGAGCTTCTCCAACGGATCGCCCAGGGGCTTCAGGCGGCCGGCGAAGACCCGGCCCAGTACATCCGGTTTCGCTATAGCGTGCCGGAAAACGCCTATACCCACTGGCCCGATTCCATCCGCCGGGTTTTCGAACCGGCCAGGGTAATGGTTCCCGGCCGCCCCAAATACGCGTTCAAGGAAGTGGGTCATGCCTGATCCGGCCGCGCGGCACGCGGTCCTGGAAGGTTTGGACGGATCGGGCCCGGATCAAGGTCTGAGTGATTGGTTCAACGACCGGCTGAATTCGGCCTGGACCATTCCGGAAGACCTTCCGGGCCCGGACCTCACGGCTTGGCGTTGCGGTCGTTCGTTCCAATATTCGGCCAAAGGGCGGGCGGGCGGGATCGACCGTCCCCAGGCCATACCCCGCCTCCGACTTCGGGAAGGAATCCGGGCCGTCAAAGCCCTGGTGGCCGAATGGTTCCGCCGGGCGGGGTTCGCTCTGGATTCCGGGACGGATCCGGCCCCCGAGCCCCCCGGCCTTCAAGCAAACGGCCTCCAGGTGGATGGATTGTTCCGGTCTGGTCCTGAAGGCATCCCGTACCCCAGCCTCTGGTTTTGCCAGGTGCTGGGGGAGCGCCGGTTCCAGGCGGCTCGGGTGGAAGGGTTGGCTCGGTCCAATCCATTGGTTTTAGGGGCCATTTACCTGGTTCAGAGCGCCTGGGGATTCACGGACCGGCCGGCGGTTCTCTCCGGAGTGAGTCTGGCCGGGTTTTCCCTGATCCATGAACCGGTGGAGTACGACGACCGGGCGGTCAGGCGGTGGATCGACCGGGTAAACCTCCTCGATCATTTGGCCCGGTCCGGGGAGGAGGTTCCCCGGGGGGATGGATTCTCGGACCCTCTTTGGTGCCTGGGCTGCCCGTGGCGGGTGGACTGCGAAGGGTCGGCTTTTTCCACCGGCCGGCCGGCGGACCGGGTGTTGGATTCAAAAGACCACCACGCGGCGGGTTCTTCGGGAGGCTGGGCATGATCGGTCAATGCGGCGGGTGCCCGGACCGGCTCCGGTGCGACCGGCTCTGCCCTCCGGCTGAAGCCTGGGCCAGCCAGGATCGGCGGACTCAACGGGATCTGCTGCCTTTGACTCCCCTGGGGTTTGGCGGGGAAGGGGCGCCGCTCCAGTGTTCGGAGGACCGGGAGGACGAAGGGGACCCTTTTCTGGGCCGGGAGGAATGGAAGGTGGTGGCTCGGGCCCGGTTGTATCGGCGGCAGGATGAATGCCTGCGGTTGTACTACTGGCTGGGCCTGTCCCAAATGGAGATCGCCGCCCGGTTGGGCATCAGCCAGCCCTGCGTGTCCAAAATCCTCAAACGAGCCAAGGCCCGGTTGTTTCCCCGGCTCAAAGGCATCCAGATGGTCCGGGAAATCCGGAGGATGACTCGGAACCGGCCGGAGCTTTGGGAATACTACCAATCCATCGAATCGCTGGTGACCGCATTCGCCCGTGTTCTGGACCAGACTCCAGGCCTGAACGAAGACGGGGACGAAGCGGCTGGCGCGGTCTGAAACCGCCACGAACCTTATGAGGCCGGCCGCCGCTTGGGTTCCGTAAAGGGGCCGGCTCACAAATCATCGGACGAGAGGACATCATGCCCATGGGACGACCACTCAAGTTCAAAACGGTCAAGGAATTGGAGGAACGGGTGGAGGTTTATTTCGGGGAATGCGACCAGAACGGCCGGCCGTACACCATGGCCGGCCTGGCCGTGGCCCTGGGGACCAGCCGGCCCACTCTGGTCAACTACGCCGGCCGGAAAGGATACGCCGAAGTGATCCAGCGGGCCAAGGACCGGTGCGAGGCGTACGCCGAAGCCTGTCTGTTCAGCGGCAAGGGGGCCACCGGAGTGATTTTCAACCTGAAAAACAACTACGAAGGCTGGAAGGATAAATCCGAAGTGGAAGCCGGCCTGTCCGGACGCCTGGAAATCCGGGTGGTGGACGAGGACGAGGACAAGACGCCCCCGACGCCCCATGTCGACGCGCCGGCCGCCGATCCCTCCGCCGGGGATTCCGCAGGCCCCGCTTTGAAATCCGGCGGCGAGCCTTCGGGGCCGGCCAGCGATGACGAATAACCAAGCGTCCCGGTTCCCGGGCTCGGGCGGCCGGCCATGAACCAGACCGTTTTTTTCCGGTTTCGGCCTCGGGAATCCCAGCGGGAAATGCTTAAGGGGATGCGGAGCCGCCGCTGGTCGGTCATCGTGGCTCATCGCCGGGCGGGGAAAACCGTGGCGGTCACGGTCCATCTGGTGCTGGCCGCCCTCCGGAACACCCTGATCCGGCCCCGGTACGCGTACATCGCCCCGTTTTACGCCCAGGCCAAAAGCGTGGCCTGGGATTATCTGCTCCACTACGCCCGCAAAATTCCG
>JAGVGV010000435.1 GCA_020056895.1 Deltaproteobacteria bacterium | reverse complement strand
TGGCGAAACCGGCCGTCGGATGGTACAATTCCCACGAAGACGGCTACGGTCCGGCCGATCTATTTTCAGGAGAAGCGACGTGACGCTCCCGACCACTCATCCCCCTGGTTCGGAACCGGAGGAACACCCCTCGGCGCGAGGCGGTCACGCTGCTCCGATCCAGGCGGAATTCCGCCGGATCATGACCACCCTGGAATACCGGCTGGATTACCAGCGCCTGGTTTCGGAGATTTCCACCCGTTTCGTTCATCTGGAATCCGCGGCCTTGGATGCGGCCATCGACGACACCTTGGCCCGCCTGGGCGGCTTTACGGCCGCCGACCGGTGCTATCTGTTCCTGTTTTCCGATGACGGCCAGTGGATGTCCAACACCCATGAATGGGTCCGGGAAGGGGTTTCTCGCGAAAGTCACGGCCTTCAGGATATTCCTCTGCCCGTGGCCCTGCCCTATTTCAGCCAAAAAATGGCCGGATGGGAGGTTTTCCACGTACCCCGGGTGGAACAATTGGGGCCCGAGGCATCGGCGGAAAAAAAGCTGTTTCAAAGCCAGAAAATCCAATCCCTGCTGGTCGTACCCATGGTAATGGAAGACCGGCTGATCGGTTGTCTGGGGCTGGACGCGGTTTTGAAACCGGCCGATTGGCCTCCGGACACCACCGCTCTATTACGGCTGGTGGGCGAAGTCTTCGTCAACGCCCTGATTCGTAAAAGGAACGAAGACGCCCTTCGCCTGAGCGAACAGCGGTTCCGGGATGTTCTTCGGAACATCCCGGACCTGTATTTCCGGACCGACATGGATGGACGGCTGGTTCTGACCAACAATGAAGGCGCCCGCCTGCTGGGACATGATTCCGTTGACCAGGTCCTTGGGCTCAACGTGGTGCAGGAATTTCAGCACGATCCCCGGGCTCGGGAACGGATGCTCGAAATGCTTATCCGGGAAGGCCGCCTGAGGCATTTTGAAATCCAGCTTGAAAACCGGCTGGGCCAGAAGCTGGACGTGGAAATTCATTGCCATCTGGTCCGGGACGAAAACGGTAAGGCCGTGGCCATTGAAGGCCTGGGACGGGACATCACCCTGAGGAAACAGGCCGAACGGGAGCTCCAGGAATCCCAGGCCCGGTTCCGGGACCTGGTGGAGCGGCTTCCGGACGTGTTTTATCAAATCCGGGTGTTCCGGCCGGACCTTACGCCCGAAGAACGGGATCAGGTGGATCGGGGTATCCGGGACCTGAAGGAAAGCGATTCCGGCCGGATCGATTCCGTATTGGACCGCCTGGTGGACGAACTGGGGCCCTACCTGGATATGACCATCACCTATGCCAACCAGACCGCCGGACAGGTGCTGGGCTATCCGTTGGATCAAGTGGGATCGGTCACCTTGGCCTTGGTCCTGGACCCTAAGGAAATGGCCCGGGCCGAGCGGGACACCTTGAGGATTTTTCACCGCCAACGGTTATACGGATTGGATTTTGAGCTTTTGGGGAGCCGGGGGGATCGGATTCCGCTTCAGGTCAACGCGTACTTGTCCTCCAATGAATTTCCTTACCTGGTTAACGGCGTGGGCCGGGACGTGACCGAATTGACCCGCGCCCAAAGGGAATTGAGGGAAGCCAAGGAATACAACGACAGCATCTTGAGGTCCATGCGGGATTCTCTGTTGGTTTTGGACCCGCTTCTCCGGGTTCACATGGCCAACAAAGCCACTCGGGACATTCTGGGATACGAAAAGGGCGATCTGTTGGGTCGGCCCTTCCGGGACATCGCTCTGGGGGGGCCGGGATTTCGAAAAATCCTTATTGGACCGGATTATGATCCACAAGCAGATCGAGGATTTCGACGTGGTATACCTGGCCCGGTCCGGGGAACGGATTCCCGTCCGGTTGGCCGCTTCGCTGATCGAGATCGAGTTGGACGGACAGACTCAGCCCATCGGCATCACCTGCGTGGCCCACGATATGCGCAAAATCAAGGAACTACAGGACCAGTTGGTCCGTTCCGAAAAAATGGCCACCATCGGCGTATTGGCCGCCGGCATTGCTCACGAAATCAAGAACCCGTTGGCCATCATCCTTCAAGGAACCGAATTTCTGGGCTATTTTTCCGAAAATAAGAACGATCCGGTCATGTCCGACAGCCTGGCCCGCATCCGCCGTGCCGTCTTGAGGGCCGACAAGATCGTCAAGGACCTTTTGGCCTTTTCCCGCATGGAAACCGACCAGTTCGATCCCCAGCCCCTGGACGAGATTCTGGATGAAGCCCTGGCTTTGGTGGGCGGGCAGACCGAACTGAAACGGATCGAAGTGATCCGGCAATACGCGCCCAATCCGCCCCCGGTTCGGATAGACCGGAACCAGATTCTCCAGGTATTCATCAACTTGTTGCTCAATGCCGTGGAAGCCATGCCCGAAGGCGGCGTCCTAAGGCTGGGGCTTTTCCAGGGACGGGGGCTGGCCGGCCATCCCTATCTTGAAATCACCGTTGAAGATACCGGGCCCGGGATCCCCGATCCGTTGCGAGGAAAAATCTTCGATCCGTTTTTCACCACAAAAAAACACAGTGGAAACACTGGGTTGGGACTTTTCGTGGCCAGGGGCATCGTTGAAAAATACAAGGGGCAGATCACGGTTTTCAGCCGCGAAGGCGAAGGCGCCAACATCACCATTCTGCTCCCCTGCCGGGAGGAAGACCTCCCGAAGCCCCAAGGCCGCTGATCCGCCTTTGGAGGAGGACCCTGACATGATCCAAAAAAAAACCATCCTCCTGATCGATGACGAAGAGGATTTCTGCCATTTCATCAAGCTGAATCTGGAATATACCGGCAAGTACAAGGTGTTGCTGGCTCACAACGGCGAAGAGGGTTTGAACATGGCCCGAACCTTCCGGCCGGACCTGATCCTTTTGGACCTGTACATGCCCGGCCTTCATGGGTCGGAAGTGGCTTCGGCCTTGGTGGAGGACGAAAAAACTCGGGCCATCCCCATCCTGTTCGTGACCGCCGCCCTGAAATCCAGCGAAATTGGGGCTCGAGCCAAGGTGGTGGGCGGCCGCGTATTCATCACCAAACCGGTTTCACGGGAAGTGCTTTTTTCCCAGATCGAAGCCGCCCTGGAAGGCAAGCGGCCTCCCAAGGCGTAGCCAGCCGGCGCGGTCCAGCGTGGGTGACTAGGAAAACACAGGGATATCAGGAGGTTTCGAAGACAATCGTATTCCGCTGGGAAGGGGGCGTTTAAGCCTTGGCGATGGCTCCCTGGAATAGGCGCCACAAGGGATCGTACGCTGTTTCCAGGTTGTAGGAATACCCATCCAGCGCCCAGGCGTGAACCAGGCCCTGAATGGATCCGAACAGCAGCATGGCCGCGGCCCCCAGATCGATGTCCGGCCGGATTTCGCCGGATTCCATTCCTTTGGCCAAAAGGGCTCTTAGCCCGTCCACGTACCGGTGGATGACCTGGACCGCGCGTTCATTCAATCGCTTGTCCCCAAAACTCACGATTTCGGCCAGAATCTGAAACGCCACGCCTTTACGCTGTTCAATTTCCGAAATATGGCCCTGGATCAGTCCGCCCAGGGCGGCCAGGGATTGGCTGGGGCCGTTCACGGCTTCGTACAAACCGGATGTCAGGCTTTCTTCCACGTGATCGAGAAGAAATTCCAATATTTCGCGTTTGCTTTTGAAATGGCGGTAAATGGCCGCTTCGGTGATCCCCACTTCCTCGGCGATCCGCCGGACGGTCACATGTTCGCTGCCCAACCGGGCGATCAGCCGCCGGGCGGCATCGACGATCTGACTTTTGCGAGTGGTTGAATTTTCGTAGCCGCGCGTCATGGATGGTTCACCAAAGTACGTACCGGTCCGTTTCCCGGCATTGTACCACGGTGCTAGGCGGGTGGATAGCGGGAATTTCTCCTAGGGCCGATGGAATCAAGACCCCGGAGTGATTCTTGAGGTGGTTTTCGCTGAATGCCCCCTAGCCCGCCGCCAGAGCCCGGCTACGGACTCCTGTCTATTTCCCCCCGAAAACCATGATGAGGGCGATAACGGCCACGCCGATGAGGGCCCATCCGCCCATCATTATGAAATTGATTAAGAATTTGACCAATCCGCTTTTTTTGGTTTTTTGCGCTTCTTCCATTAGGAACCTCCACGGTTGATAAGTGTCTGTTTACTCACTTTTGGTCCGCCGTTCAAACCGGTGGGATGATCCTCAAAGTCGCGGGAGTAGAGGGAATCCGGTCCGCGGTTGGAACCAGGCGGTCAAGATTTAAGGACGCGGCGACCATACCGGGCGTAAACGGCCTGAAAGCACCGTGTTCGACGCTCACCCGACGTCGGACTTGCCTTGGGGCGGAATCATAGTGATCGATAACTTACTTTTATACCCGGCCCTGGTTTTTGTCAAGCTTTTCCGAAAAAACCCCAAACACGCCCGATCAAACAAAACCAAAAGATCATGGGCGGGGCTTGACGAGCGGTTCGAAATCGATCATAAAATAAAGCCACGGGGTCCGGTGGTATCACGAGCCAGCCATATCGCGGTGTTTCGCCGCGGCGGCGTTTTCCTTGCCATTCATCGCCACGGCTCCCATCGTACGAAACGACGGGAGGCCATGAGTCCAGAGCCTTGATTGTGGCCGCCGCCGGACCCCGTTTCGCTCACCTTTAGACCGCCGAACGACCGGGCGCCGGTCGGGAGCCCTGGGGACCCGGATGGGACTTCTGGAACGGTTCGTGGGATGGCTTTTCGGCCGCCGGCCGGTGAAGCGGGATGTGGTTCGTTTGGACCTTCCCGATGGCGAAGACCAAGTGGACGAAGTGGTGGACACGGGCGGCGGGCCGCTCAAGGCCCATCATCACCGCCGGGCTTTCCGCGACCCCCGGCTGCTCCCCCAAAAGAAACCCGTCCAGAGCCCTTTCAGTTTCCGACGGCGGAAAAAGGTGATGTCCGCCGGTGAGGCCAACCGCCTTTTTTCCGCCACGCTGCGCACCCGGAACCGGAACCTTCGGGACCTTTTACCCGATGAAGACCAACTGGAGCGGCTGGATCTGCCCTTATGGCGGACCGAAGACGATCTGGCCCATGCCCTTGATCTGACCGTGGGCCAGCTTCGTTTTTTTTCCATTCACCGCGAAAAGGAGACCGCGCCTCATTACATAACCTTCGCGCTGCCCAAAAAAAGCGGCGGTTTACGGACGATCATGGCCCCCAAAAGAAGACTCAAGGCCATCCAGCGGAGGCTGAACGAATTGCTCGTCCAGCGGCTGCCCGTCAGCCCCCTGGCCCATGGGTTCCTTCCCGGCCGGTCCATCCGTTCCGGCGCCGAACCCCATGTGG
>JAGVGV010000517.1 GCA_020056895.1 Deltaproteobacteria bacterium | reverse complement strand
TCGGGGGGCCGGGAGCGGGTTTGGACCCTGGGCCAGCCGGTTACGGCCCTGGCCTTCGATCCCGAAGGAACCACGCTTTGGGCGGGGGTGGGATCCGGCCTGGTCCGCCTGTATATCACGCCCCGGACCGGTTTCCGCCTCCGGCCCATGGTGGCCGTGCCCATGGCCGCGGCCCAGGCGGAAGCCCGGGAAAAAGAGTATCACGAACACATCGAAACGGCTCGAAACCATCTGGCTAAGGATTATTGCCAGGAAGCGCTTGATGCCGTGGGCCGGGCCCGGGCGGTGGAAGGGTACGAACGGGCGCCGGAAGCCTTGACGCTCAGCCGGGACCTGTCTTCCCGGTTTCCGGCCAAGAGCCTGCTGGCGGCCTGGGAAACGGCGGTGCTGAGCGGGCATGAGCGAGGCGTGAGGGCGCTGGTGGTGGCTTCCGAAGCCGGAGTTCTGATTTCGGGCGGAGTGGAGGGCGATGTAAAGGTTTGGGACGCCGAAACCAGGGACTGGCGGACGATTCTGTCCGGTCATGAAGGTCCGGTAACGTCTCTGGCCGTGGACCCGGCCGGGCGGCTGGCCTTATCGGGCGGCCAGGATGGTACGCTTCGCCGGTGGGATTTGGAAAACGGCCGGGCCGCCGGGCTGATGAAAATGCATGCCGGGCCGGTTCATGCCGTTCTTCTGGGGCCGGACGGGCGCCAGGGGTACAGCGGCGGCCGGGATGGCCAACTGGTAATCTGGAATCTGGACCAAAAGACCGGGCGGGCGCTCAAAGGCCCTAAAGACCCCATCCTGGCGCTGGCCCTCCGGCCGGACGGCCGGAAGCTGGCTTCGGCCGGCGCCAGCGGCGCGGTGCGTATCTGGGATTTGGAAAAGGGGAGCGTGGACCAAACCCTCGAAGCCGGCGGGAGCCCGGTAACCACCCTGGCGTTCACTCCGGATGGCGGGCGGCTTGTTACCGGCGGCCAGGACCGTCTGGTTCGCGTCTGGGAGCCGGGTACAGAGCAACTGCCCAAGGTCTTGGACGGTCACGAAACCGGCGTGACCAGCCTGGATGTGGGGCCGGACGGGCGGTATATCCTATCGGCCGGCGGGTCCCGGTTGATTTTGTGGAATCGGATCACCGGCGAACGCTGCCGGGTGTTCGAAGGCCATACCGGCTCGGTGGCGGCCGTCCATTTCGCCGCCGATGGTCAGGGCGCCGCTTCGGCCGGCCAGGACGGCGTGATCCGGCTTTGGCATTTCGATTGGGAGCCGGACGTGAAGCCCTGGGCGTACTGGGACGACGGCGCATCGCCTCATCTGATCCGCTTCTTGATCCACCATACGCCGGTGGACCCCAAAAGCGGCCGATGCCAGGGACAGGCGCAATGGACCGACGCGGATTTCGAAGGGCTGATGGCCGACCTGAGGCGGCGGGGCTACGGCTGGCTGAGGTCCCAGGGCGTCCGGAATCAGCTTGATGAACGGGCCTATTTCTGGCGGGGCCCCACCGATGCCCCGGCCGGCGCCCCACCCAAGCGGAATCCCAGGCAATTCCTGAAAAACCTGCTTCACTCCCTCAGCCAACCCGGCCCGTTGTTGACTTTGGGCGTTCCGGCCGCGGCTCTGGTATTTTGCCTGTTCAAAGCCAGCGAAGGGGGTTGGTATTCCTTCGCCGCCATGATCCTGGCCGCGTACCTCATCATCATGGCCGGCATTCGTTGGCGTTGGATGCGGTGAGGCCCCGGTAACGACGGGAACCGAACGCCTCGGCTCACCATTCCTTCACCTGCCGATCTCCTCCAAAAATATCTCCCATCCAACCCGATCGATCAGGTCCGCCAGCCGTTCCCCTTTCTGGTTGCGGTGTTTGTAGAAGTCGAGGATGGACGACAGGACCCGGACCGCCCGGTCCTGGGAAAAAATTCCCGGCAGTTCCCGGGCCAGCCGGGGATGGCGTCCCAGGCGGCCTCCCACCTGAATCCGGTACCCGCATTGGGCCTCTTCCAGCGTTCCCGAGGGGCAGACCTTCAAGCATTGGCCGCAGGCCAGGCATTTTTCGGGATCAAAGGCGACCGGCTCTCCGTTTTCCGGCAGAACCAGGGCGTTTTCCCGGCAGGTTCGTTCGCAGGCGCCGCATTGGTCGCAAGGAGCGGAACCGATCCTGGGCCGGCGGGCCCCCAGGAATCCCACGTCCGCGATCTGAGGCCGCGAGCAGGCATTGGGGCAGTCGGACACCGATACCCGGAATTCATGGTGCAGTTTGAGCGGCCCCTGGACTCGGGTTTTCAGAAAATCCCTGAGCTTAGCCTCACGAAGGATGGGTTCGAGCCGACCGGTCAGGTCGCCTTCGGGCGCGGCGCGGTTGGGGCAGCCGCCCTGGCCGAAGCAGCGATCCAGACCGAACCCTTGGACTTCCTCTTCCATCCGGTTCATGAACCGTTCGCGGCAGGCGTGAACATGGGCCAAGGTCACCCGGTCCGACGACCCCTTGCCGGCTTCTTCCTCCACCCGCCGCCGGACCCGGTTTCGAACAAAAAACGGTACTTTTTTGATGGCTTCCTCGGCGTCCCGGTCCCACTGCATCGGCCCGTCCTCCTTTCGTCGCCTCTTTGTTGATCCCATCATATCGTCCTGAGTGGGGATCGGCTTTGACTCAGGTCAACCCCCAGGCGGGTTTGCTCTTGGCCCCGGCCGATTTATCCGCTATGAAACCTCTGGACCCGATTTCGTGCGCCAAATCGCCATCGAGGAGAACGACTATGACCAGCGGTTCCAACGGACTTCTTATAAAACCCGCCGAGAAAGCGGATGTGCCCCAGATTCTGGCCATGATCCGCGAACTGGCCGAATTCGAGGAACTCACGCACCAGCTTGAAGCGGATGAAAGCCAAATGACCCGGTCCCTGTTCGGGGACCCCAAAGTGGCGTACGCCCTGTTGCTGACCTGGAACGGGGAACCGGCCGGGTACTGCATCTATTTTTACAATTTTTCCACTTTTCTGGGCCGGCCCGGCCTGTACGTCGAAGACTTGTACGTCCGCCCGGAATTCCGGCGGCGGGGCATTGCCCGATCCGTGTTCATTCACCTGGGCCAAGTGGCGAAGGCACAGAACCTGGGCCGGATCGAACTGGCCGCGCTGGACTGGAACGAACGGGCCATCCGGTTTTACGAAGGGCTGGGGGCTCAGGGGTTGTCGGAATGGAAGATATTCCGCTTCGCGGGCGAACCCTTGAGCCGGTTGGGGGATTTGGAACCGTGACCCGTCCCGCCGGCCGGAGGAGGCGAGGGGGAAAAGGCTTTTTCGCCCTTTGGATCGGTTTGGGCATCGGTTTGCTCTTCAGCCTGCTGGGTTCCGGCCTGGCCCGGGCCGAACGGTTGGATCTGGGGGTTCTTCTCGAAGGTGAGCATCGAGCCCTACCGGGGCCCCGGGATATTCGTTTGGATCAGGCCGGCGTATTGACGGTGGTGGACCGGGCCGGACGGACGGCGTCGGGCGGAGGGCTTTCGGCCTTTCGGTGGTTCGAGGTCCGGCCGGAAGGCGGAACCGGGATGGGGTTCGAGGAGGCGCCCTTGGCGGGACTCGACGACCGTCCGGATGTCTCTTTGAAGGATGTCCTGGCCTCCGTGGGGCGACCCATCCGGCCGGGAGTGTACCGGTTTCGGGTGGAGGCCGTCCGTTCGGACGGGGTTCGGCTGTCCAGCCCTTCC
>JAGVGV010000011.1 GCA_020056895.1 Deltaproteobacteria bacterium | reverse complement strand
GCGCCCCCGCGAACAGCGTAGGCGTTCGGAAGAGAAGAAAAAGCAGGGCGAGGTTCAGCTAAGTCACGGATAAACGCTCCGGGGGGAACGATCGGCCGCTGATCTAGCCGGCCCCCCGGCGCCCCCCCGAAAACCGACAGCCGTCCAATGGGGACGCCATGAAGGCTTCCCCCAGGCGGTCGAAGTCGGGACGTTCACGGGGGAGCGGGGGCGGGGAAGGCTTACCGAAGGGTGCTATTTCCGTCCCCCGTACCTGGGTCCAGGGCCACGCCCTGGCAAGGCTACGCCTTGCCGACACAGCAACAAATCCGAAGGAGGATCCACAAGTGTCGAAATTAGTCGCCTTCGCCGCCATTCAGGGTGCATACAATATCGTTCAGAAAGCGGAAGGGAAGCATAAGCAGGCCGTCGAGAAGTACGGTCCGGATCAAAAGTTGGAATTCCCCAACACCGCGTACTATCTGCCCATCATCTATTCGCTGTTGGGCATTCCGATCAAGACCCTGGGCGATGCTTCCAAGGCCTTGAACGTGATCCGCAAACTGTTGCCGCCTCACGTGAAGAACGTGCATCATCTGCCCTTCCTGGCGCCCTTGCTGGATGCCGGCATGGCCGCCATTCTGGCCGAAGAAATCGTGGAAGCCATTCGGTACGTCGAAGACCCCGATTTCTATCATGTAAGCGAAGACATTGACGAGGAACGGGGCAGGATTTGGCTGGGCGCGGCCGAAGACACCGTGTTCCGTAAGCGCGGCGTGGAATTCGTGGATGGGTCGGCCCCCGGCTTCGCGGCCATCGTGGGCGCGGCGCCGACTCCGGAGATCGCCAAGGCCATCGCCGAAGAGTACCAGCGCCGGAACCTGTATGTGTTCATGTGCGCCAACCAGGCCGGCACCACCTTCTCCCAGCAACTCCTGGAAGCCGGTGTTCAGATCGGCTGGAATACCCGTCTGGTGCCTTTTGGGCCGGACATCAGCGCCGCCGTATTCGCCCTTGGTTTCGCCAACCGCGCGGCCATGGCCTTTGGCGGCATCAAACCCGGCGACTACCGCCGCATGCTGCTCTATAACAAGGACCGGATCTTCGCCTTCGTGAACGCGCTGGGCGAAGTAAACGCGGAATGGGCGGCCAACGCGGCCGGCTGCGTCAACTGGGGCTTCCCCACGTTGGCGGATACCGACATTCCGGAAATCCTGCCCACCGGCGTGTGCACCTACGAACACGTGGTGGCCAACGTGGCCCACGACGACATGGTGGCTCGCAGCGTGGAAGTCCGCGGCCTCAAAACCACCGTTTCGACCATCGACATCCCTCTGGCGTACGGCCCGGCGTTCGAAGGCGAGCGCGTCCGCAAGAGCGATCTGGCCCTGGAAATCGGCGGCGGCAAGACTCAGGCCGTGGAACTGGTCCAGATGAAGGACATGAACCAGGTCGAGGACGGCAAGGTCGAAATCTTCGGCAAGGACATCAAGGACGTACCCAAGGGCGGCCGGTTGCCCCTGGCCATCGTGGTTGAAGTGGCGGGCCGGAAATTCCAGGAAGACTTCGAACCCATCCTGGAACGTCAGATCCATCACCTGATCAACTACGCCCAGGGTGTAATGCACATCGGTCAGCGCGACATCTCCTGGATTCGCGTGGGCGATGCCGCCGTGGAAAAGGGTTTCACCCTCAAACACATCGGCACCATTTTGCACGCCAAGTACCACCAGGACTTCGGCGCGGTTCTGGACAAGGTCCAGGTGAAGCTCTACACCGAAAAAGAAAAGGTGGATGAGATCACGGCGCATGCCCGCAAGGTCTACGCCACCCGCGACGCCCGCGTGGAAAACATGACGGACGAAGGCGAAAACATCTTCTACTCATGCACGCTCTGCCAGAGCTTCGCTCCGAACCATGTGTGCGTGGTCAGCCCGGAGCGGACGGGGCTGTGCGGCGCGTACAACTGGATGGACTGCAAGGCCAGTTTCGAAATCAACCCCAACGGACCCAACCAGCCCATTGAAAAGGGCGAAGTGCTCGACCAGGTGCTGGGCGTGTTCAAGGGCGCCAATGATTTCGTCTTCCGGGCCTCCCGGCAGGCCGTCCAGTCGATCAGCTTCTACAGCCTGATGCATTCGCCCATGACCACCTGTGGTTGTTGCGAATGTATCGCCGCCATGCTGCCCACGTGCAACGGCGTGATGACCGTGCACCGGGACTACACCGGCGAAACTCCTTCGGGCATGAAGTTCACCACCCTGGCCGGAACCATGGGCGGCGGCGCGCAGTCCGAAGGGTTCGTGGGCCACAGCAAATACAACATCATCCAGCGCAAGTTCCTCAACGGCGACGGCGGCCTTTTGAGGATGGTGTGGATGCCCAAATCCCTGAAGGAAGAGTTGCGCGAAGGCCTGCTCCGCCGCGGTCAGGAACTGGGCATGCCCGATTTTGTCGACCGGATCGCCGATGAAACCGTGGGCACCACCGAAGAAGCGATTATGGCCTGGCTTCAGGAAAAGGATCATCCCGCGCTGAAGATGGAAT
>JAGVGV010000148.1 GCA_020056895.1 Deltaproteobacteria bacterium | reverse complement strand
GCGGGGCCATTTCCACCAACTGGCCTTGGTCCATGAAAACCACCCGCTGGGCCACTTCCCGGGCGAACCCCATTTCGTGAGTGACCACCACCATGGTCATGCCTTCCTTGGCCAGAACCCGCATCACGTCCAGCACTTCGTTGATCATTTCGGGGTCCAGGGCTGAAGTGGGTTCGTCAAAAAGCATGATTTTGGGCTTCATGCAAAGCCCCCGGGCAATGGCCACCCGTTGCTGCTGGCCGCCGGAAAGCTGCTGGGGATGGGCGTCGGCTTTTTCGGCCAGGCCCACCCGGGCCAGGATTTCCCGGCCCAGCCGTTCGGCTTCGGCCGGCGGGGTTTTGCGGACCTTCATGGGCGCCAGGGTCACGTTTTCAAGGGCGGTCATGTGTGGGTACAGGTTGAACTGCTGGAATACGAACCCGATTTCGGCCCGCAGGCGGGTGAGTTCGGACCCGGGGTGATGAACCGGGATCTGGTCCACCACCAACCGGCCTTTCTGAATGGTTTCCAGCCGGTTGATGCATCGGATCAGAGTGCTTTTGCCCGATCCGCTGGGGCCGCAGACCACCACCACTTCGCCGGGCTGGATGTGCAGGTCGATGTTATCGAGCACATGAAGGTTGCCGAACCATTTATGAACGCCCTCGAAGGTGATCATGTACCGTTCTCCAAAAAGTTTTTAAAGGCGAAGGGTCTGGACGGTCATCCGCTTTTCCAGCCGGTTGGCCAGGACGATCAACGGATAGCAGATGGAGAAGTACAAAAGCCCCACCAGACCGAACACCATGATGCCTTCCGGAATCCGTTGAACCGTCAGCCACCCCACCCGGGTTACGTCCACCAGGCCGATGGCCGAGACCACGGACGAATCCTTGACGAGCAAGACGTACTGGCCCACCAGGGGCGGCAGAATGGTCTTGAGCGCCTGGGGCAGCAGGATGTACCGGAGGCATTGAAAGGAAGAGAGGCCCGTGGACAAGGCGGCTTCCACCTGGCCCTTGGGAATGGACTGCAACCCGGCGCAAACGATTTCGCAGATGAAACAGGCCGCCAGATTGGTCAGGGCGATGACCGAAGCGGGAAAGGGGTCCAGGTTCAACCCCAGTTCCGGCAGAATGAAGAAGATGATGAACACCTGGACCAGGAACGGCGTGCCTCGGATCAGATCCACCCAGGCCATGATGGGCCAGCACAACCACCGGGGGCCGGAAGACCTTAATATACCCCAAACAAAGCCGATCATCGTACCGATGATCAAACTCAGGCCCGACACTTCGATGGTGACCCAAAGCCCCTTGAGAAAGAAGGGCAGGGAATGGATCAGCGAATTGAAATAATAACCCCACACGGCCGGCCTCCCTTTCTACCTGGCTTCCCGGAAGATCAAACGTTTCTGGCTGTAGGCCAGAATACCTTTGAGAATGAAATATAGGGCCAGGTAAAAGACGGCGGCGGTGAAAAAGCCCTCGGCGGGCATGAACCGTTCCGAATTCATGATCTGGCCGGCCCGGGTGAGTTCGGCGATGGAGATCAGGGACAACAGGGCCGAATCCTTGACCAGGACGATGGCCTGTCCGAGCAAGGGAGGAATGGTTACGCCCAGGGCCTGAGGCAGAACGATGTACCGAAGCCTCTGGATGTAGCCCAGGCCGGTGGCCATGCCGGCTTCGATCTGCCCCTGAGGAATGGAGATAATTCCGGCGCGGACGATTTCGGCGATGTACGCTCCGCTGTTGAGCACCAGGGCCAAAACGCCGGTAACTTCTTCGCTCATCCGGAACCCCAGGCTGGGGAGGCCGAAATAGAAGAAGTAGATTTGAGCCAGAAGCGGAGTGGAGCGGATGGTTTCGATGTAGACCCCGGCGGGAAAGCTCAAAATCCGGCGCGGGGAAAGCCGCATGACGGCGGCCAGGATGCCGATCAGAAGGGCTCCCGCCAGAGACAGGCCCGAAAGCCAGGTGGTGGCCCACAGGCATTTGAAAAAAAGGGGCAGGTACTCCCAAATAACACGGAAATTGAAGGTTTCGAGCATCCGGGCTCCATCCAGCCCCTCTTGAGGGCTTCTCCGTTCACCCGCCCGCCGGAAGACGGGGTGGTGAACGGAGCGGCTTGATTAATGGTCTTTCTTCCAGTCCAGGCTGTTGACCCAGTACTTTAGGTTTTTGTCGTACCGGCCGTCCAGACGGGTGTGCAGAAAGAACAGGTTGATCCAGTCCTTCAGGTCGGGCGAATCGTACCGAACGGCGAAGGCCAAGGGCAGTTTGGAAAGCTGTTCGGAAATGATCTCGACGCTGTCCGGCGGGAATTCGGCCACCTGGCCCACCACGGCGGTGTCGTCATTCACGCCCACGTCGGCGTGGCCCTTGAGCACCGCGTCGATCAGCAGGGGGCCGCCGCCCTTGTAGGTTTTGATTTCGGCCTTGGGGAACGCCGCCTTGGCGTCCGCTTCACCGGTGGACCCCAAAAGCACCGCCACCCTCAGCTTTTCGCCGGCGGCCTGAGCATCCTTAACCGATTTGAAGGCCCCGCCCTTTTTGGTGAACACAATGCTGCCGGTGTAGATGAACGGATCGCTGAAGGAGATTTTCATGGCCCGCTTAAGGGTGGGGGTCATGTCGGCGGCCAACACGTCGGCTTTTTTGGACAACAAGGCCGGGATCAGACCGTCCCAGTCGAAATCCAAAAAGACCGCCTTCACGCCCATGTCTTCGGCCATCAGCTTGCAGAATTCCACCGAACTGCCGGTCCGCTGGCCGTTCTTGTCCACGAAGCTGAACGGCGGGCCCTGAGTCTGGCAGGCGATCCGGAGTTCCCCCCGGCTGGCGATTTCTTCCAAGGTCCCGGCCGCGGCCAGGCTCGTCCAGCCCAATACCAGGGCCAGGGCCAATACCAAACGCCACAGTTTCGTCACGCGCATCCTCTTCCTCCTTTTTCGGGTTGGGGGTTCCTCGTTATGGTCTCCAATCAAAAGCAGGGACGAGAACGGACATGGGTTCCAACGGCGCTTGGGCTGGAAGAGAATCCGTGGATTTTTCCACGAATCCCTTCCGTTTTTCCGCTATGTGTGAAGTCCGTCCCCGGTAGGACACTCTCGCGAAGGACCTATTCTACCAGCGAAGGCCCTGATCCATCCACCAAAAATTGGATCAATCCAACCATTCGTCCATTTCGTCCACCCGGATTCCCCGATGGCTCAGTTCGGCCATGAAAGCGTCAAACGGTACATCGGTCGCGGGCGAAAGGAACCCCGCCCCCTTCACCAGGCCTTGGGCGATCATCTGAGCCGCGATGCTGGCCGTGTATCCCACGCCGATACTCATGGCCGAAAGACCGGCGGCCAGGTCTTTTTCAATGGACAGCCGAGTGGTCCACCGCCGCCGCCGTCCGTCCTTCACTCCTTCAAACACGTTCAGCATGGGGGTCAGGTCTTTTTCGCCGGGTCCGTACTGCAGCCGTGGTTCCAGGTGACGGGCCAGGAACTGTTTGGGGCTGATGGTCAGACCGGGTACGGGGTCTTCGGACAAAAAGCCCAGCCGCTTCATCACCCGCCAAAATTCCCGCCAACCCGGCCACCGAAGCGAATACCGGCCCGTTTCGCGGATGGTCCCGGCCACGCCCAGCATTTCGGCGTATTTGGCCGCGTCGCCGTTCGGAATGGCTTCCATGGTTCCCAGGCCGGGAAACTCGACGTCGTGGTTCATCGGACATTCGTGCTGAGCCTCGGCCGGAACATCGACCCTCTGGCCGTCCCGGATGAACACCGAGGGCCGCCATTGGCTGGTCAGGACCATCTCGAAGTTCCAACTGATTTTGTAATTGAGCACGCCGTCGCAGGC
>JAGVGV010000641.1 GCA_020056895.1 Deltaproteobacteria bacterium | reverse complement strand
GGGGCTTCCGGTTTTCATCATTCCGGAATCAATGGCGTTGTTGGTCTGTAGGGGCGAGGCAGCCTCGCCCTCTTGGACAAAATGTAACGGTTTCCGATTCACCTCATTCAGGCCCTGGTTCACGCCTTCCAGGAAACATCCGCCCGTCCGGCTCGCTGGTTCAAATGGCGGGCCAGAACGAACAGATAATCCGACAACCGGTTCAGGAATACCAAGACCGCCGCTTCGCCGGAATCCATCCCGGCCCCATCCGATCCGCCGGTTCCGTCCGAGGAAAGAGCCGTCACCACGCTTCGTTCCGCCCGTCGGGCCACGGTCCGGGCGCCGTGAGCCGCCGCCGCCGATGGGGTTCCGCCGGCCAGGATGAATGATCGGAGTGGCTCCAAGCCCTGGTCCATCCGGTCCATGGCCTGTTCCAGGAACCGGGCGGGTTCCTCCCCCGGGGATCGGAGCCGGTTCCGGACCGCCGGTTCTCCCGAGGAGGATATCCAGGCCCCAGAGTCGAGCAAATCCCCCTGAATCCGTTCGATTTCCCTCCGGATGTCCGCTTCGGCCGGCCCAAGCCAGGCCGTCACCATCCCCAGCCAGGAGCTCAGTTCATCCAGATCGCCCACCGCCCGGACCCGGGGGTGATCCTTGGCCACCCGATGGCCGGAAAGAAGCCCGGTCCGGCCTTGGTCTCCCGTGCCGGTGTATATCTTCATCGTCCGCCTCCCACCCGGGCCGCCGATGGTCCGGCCCGGTCGAGATGATACCTGGGGGGCATCATAGGGCCGGACGGTCCGCCGGGTCAACGGGCGACGGCGGTGGGCGCATCCATCCGGCCGTTGTTTTTCTTCGGTTTCGTGCTATCCTGGCGTGGCCGAATCCTTTCCAGGGGAAAGGCCGGGTCAGGCCGGGGGGGGAGGCGTTCGGCACGCCACCTTTTTTTACATCCGTTTTTTTAACATTTTTCGTTCAGGAGGTTCCCATGCCCACGCCTTCAGCCGAAGCCGCCTTGAAGATTTTGCGGGATCCCGCCACGTTTCAGTGGTACGTGATCCCTTTATTGGCCATCGCCTTTTACGTATACGCCGTGGAAACCGAAAAAAGGAATTATAACGCCATCCTGGCCGGTCTGGCCTATTGGGGCATGGACTGGTTCAACGAAATCTGGAACGCCCTGTTTTTTCATTTTTCGGGCACGGCTCCGGTTTGGGGGGCTCCGGGCAAAACCGCGTTTCTGATCCTGATCGGGCTGAACATCGAGATTTGCTTCATGTTCCTGCTGTCGGGCGTGGTCTGGGTCAAGATGCTGCCGCCGGACAAAACCCAAAAAATTCTGGGCCTCCCCAACCGGCTGGCGGTGGCCGTGGGCGGGAGTCTTTTTTGCGTGTTCGTGGAAATGCTGCTCAACGCCGCCGGAGCGCTCACCTGGGACTGGTCCTGGTGGAGCATCCGGGCGCCATGGCTGATTTTTTTGATTGGGTACCTGCCCTTTTTTCTGGTGAGCTTTTGGGTGTACGACATGCCGTCGCGAAAGAAACAACTGGCCGCGGTGGGCGCTATTTGCGGGTTCGACGCGGTCTGTTTGATCGTGTTCGGAGCGGTTTTGGGTTGGATTTGATCCGTCTTTCGGGCGGATGGATCGTAAGGAGATGGTTTTCCGGAGCGGGCGAAGCTTATCCCGTCCCGAGGGGATCCCGTCCGTTTACCCTCCTATAGGGATCACCGTGGCCAGGGCGGTGGCCACCAGTTGTTCCCGTCCGTCCTGAACGGCGAACACGTCGGCCCGGCAGGTCACCATGCGGCGGGATGCTTTCAGCACCGTGCCTCGGCCGATCAGCCGCTCGCCCTGGGCGGGCTGGAGAAAATGAATTTTGTACTCGCCGGTGACCACGTTGCCCATCAGCGAAGCCGCCGCCCAGGCGCAGGCCGTATCGGCGGCGAAACCCACGATGGCGCCGTGAACGAAGCCGTGAAGCTGCGTCAGTTCCGGCCGGATGGGCACGTCCAGTTCGGCTACTCCGTCCCGGCATTCGATCACTCGGGCGCCCAGATACGCGGCGAAAGGGGAATGGCGGATCAATTCGGCCAACTGGTCCCGGGTCACCCCGTGGCTGGGAATTGGTTCGGGCATGGAAGATCCTTTGATTTCATATCGTTGGGGGCTATTTCAACAGCCCCCCAGGAGCGGACGAAACTATTGGGGCGCCAGGAACGGCGTTTCCATCAGGTTTTGGATGGAATCGGCCCGGAGCCGCCGGGGAAGGGCGCGTCCCTGGAGCGGGAGGATTTCCAGGCAGAGTTTTCCTCTCCTATAAACCAGCCCTTGGGCGTCTACGGTCAGCCGGCGGGTCCGGCCGCTTTCGGGGCCGCGGTATTCCACGATGATCCGCCGTTTTTCCTCGGCCGCGGCCACCAGCCGTTCCAATAGGTCCAGACCGCAGCCCGCGATTTCCCTGGTGACCGCTTCAATGGCCAGGGCCACCAGCCGGGCCGCCGGACCGGGCCGGTCCACGGAGATTTTTCTAAGGCCCAACAGCGCCCGGTACGCCAGCGGGAAATCCCCGGTTAAGGGCACTTTTTCCACGGCCAGGATCAGAGCGAGAACCTCGCCCAACGTCAGACCGTCCACGCGGACGCCGGGATCGTCCTCCACCTGAAACGCACCCCGTTCCCGGCGGAAGGTGAAGGAAAACCCCATTTTTTCCAAGTCTTCCTTGTCGCGGTAAAACTGGGTGCGCGAAATGGCCAACAGCCCGGCGGCTTCGTCCACCGACCGGAACGGTTTCCGGCCCAGTTCCATCATCAGGCGCACCAGCCGCGCCAATCGCTGGTCCCGCAACCGGTTCCTCCTTCCCCAAGGAGGTGATCCGCTCGTCCGGGCCCCAGGTGAATGCCGGAGACCCGGTTTTGCCTTTGTTAGAATTTGTCGTAGTGAGTAAAGTCGCTGATGGCGCGTCGTTTGGGCGCGGCGGGGGTTTTGGCCGGCCAACCCAATGGGATCAACGCCACCAGTTCCATCCCCGGGGGAACGGCCAGAATTTCCTTGGCCTGGTCGTGGAAAAACAGACCCACGATCACGGTTCCGAGGCCCATTTCGTGAGCCGTCAGGCAGATGTTCTGGGTGGCGATGCCCAGATCGAAGAGCATCCAGTCCCCGAACTTGGTCGTCACTTTGCCGTCGTAATACCCGGAGGCCGCGGACCGGCCGCAGATGGCCAAGACCACGGGCGCCTCCACGATGGCCCGAGTGGCCGGGTTTTTGGGGGCCATGGCTTCCTGAAGCCGCGACTTGACGGCCGAATCCCGGACCACCACGATCTCCCAGACCTGGGTGTTGGCCCACGACGGCGCGTATTGAACGGCTTCGAACAGCTTTTGGAGCGCCTCGTCCGGCACCGGACGGTCCTCGAATTTGCGAACGCTCCGCCGGCCTTTGATGATGTCCATGATGTCCGTCATGGTTTCCTCCTGGAGATGGAATCAATAAAAATCGCGTAACGGATAGAACCACGATCAACCCTACCAGAGAACCCCCGCGGCGGGCAAGGGCGGAAGGGGACCCCTCCCATTCTTCCCCTTTTCCATGTTATAGTCCCGGGCTATAAGCGCGTAACCCTTGGACGAACCATTCATGACCATTATCACTCTGACCACGGATTTCGGACATCAGGACCCCTATGTGGGGGTGATGAAGGGCGTGATTCTGGGGTTATGCCCCGAGGCGCGGATCGTGGACCTGGTTCACGATCTTCCGCCCCACCGGCCCGAAGCCGCCGCGTTCGCCCTGTGGACGGCCGCCCCGTATTTTCCCGCCGGAACCATCCACGCGGCCGTGGTGGACCCCGGCGTGGGTTCATCCCGGGCGATACTGGCCCTGAAGGCCGGGGGGCAAGTGTTCCTGGCGCCGGACAACGGTCTGCTCAGCTACGTTCTGGAATTTTCCGGACCCCAGGAATTGAGGCGTTTGGAAAACCCGATGCTATGGCGGCCCACGGTCAGTTCCACCTTTCACGGCCGGGACATCTTCGCCCCCGCGGCCGCCCATCTGGCTCTGGGTACGCCTTTTGACAACCTGGGGCCAACCATGCCGGATCCGGTCCGTTTGCCGGCTTTGGCCGCCATCATCCGGCCCGACGGCTTGTATGGCCGGGTGATTCATGTGGACCGCTTCGGCAATCTGATCACCAACCTGCCCGTAGACGCGGCGGCCGCGTGGCCCGCTCCGTTTTTGATCGAAGCTGGGCCGGCGCGGCTGGACCATCTGGCCGAATCGTACAGCCAGGCCGAAGAGGG
>JAGVGV010000685.1 GCA_020056895.1 Deltaproteobacteria bacterium | reverse complement strand
GGAATATCTGGAAATGCTGAGCCCCGAAAACATTGAATCGGCGCCAGCCGGCATGGTCGGCGCGCCAAGCCTGATCGTTACCCGGTTCAAGGCCAAGAAGGCGGGCCAGACCGCCGTGGACCTGGGGTATTACCGCCCCTGGGAAAGCCCGGCCACGGCTTCGGACCATTTCCAGTTCCATCTGGTCATCAAACCCTAGCCGCTGGCGAATAGGATTACGGATTGGGGGTATTGGTATCCAGCCGGCCCCGGTCATAAGGCGATACCTGATAGGGGGGGAAGCTGGAGCTTCCGATTACCAGGGTTCCCAAGCGGGAGCTTGGGAACCAGTGGAAAATAGAGGCGAGCCATGCCGCACCCGGCTTCGCCTCCATCACCCACAACCGGTCCTCGGCGAACGATCCAACCACCGCATTCCTTCCTCAAACACTGACAGCTGATCGCTGACAACTGAAAGCAATTCGTGCCCCTTAAGGTCCTCATTCTCGATTTCGACGGCGTGCTGGCTGAATCCCAAGGGGTGAAGGCCGAGGCGTTCGCGGACCTGTTCGCCCGGTTTCCGGACCAGTTCGAAACCATGATGGCCTTTCACCGGACCCACGAACCGTTTTCCCGGCTGGTGAAATTTGAACACCTGGCCGGGCTGTTGGGCCGGACCGGAGGCCATGACTTCATCACCGGGTTGATGCGGGATTTTTCCCAATTGGTGGAAAAACGGGTGGCCGAATGCCCGGATGTGCCCGGCGCCCGGGAATTCCTGGCCGAATTTTTTCCCAAGGTTCCCCTGTACGTATCCAGCCATACGCCCCAGGATGAACTCCGGCGGATCGTTTCCGCCCGCGGGCTGGACAAGTTTTTCAAAAAGGTCTATGGATACCCGCCGACGAAGAAAACCCAGGCCGTGGCTGAAATTCTGGCTTTTGAAAACGCCCGGCCGGATGAAGCCCTGTTTGTGGGTGATGCCCCATCCGATCGGGAGGCGGCCCGGGCCTCGGGCGTGCCGTTCATCGGCCGCCAAAGCGGGTTTTGGCCGCCGGATGACCCGGAAACCCTGTATCCGGACCTGTTCGCCGTGGCCGCCGCCATCCGGCCCCGGATAGCATAATGAATGCAAAGCGTTAGGAGAATCCAAGGTGACCGCCCCGACCGATATCCTGGTAACCCTGTCCACCTTTGGCGAATATTCCGACGAACCGGTCCGGCTCTTGGAAGCCAGCGGCCTTTCCTTCAAAATCAACGGGTCCGGCAAGCGGATGGACCCGGCCGATGTGATCCGGGAAGGCGGGAGCTGCCGGGGGTTGGTGGCCGGAGTTGAAAAATATTCCGCCGACACGTTGGCCCAATTGCCGGGCCTCCGGTGCATCAGCCGGGTGGGCGTGGGCGTGGACGCCATCGACTTGGCGGAAGCGAAAAAGCGGGGTGTGGCGGTGATCAACACCCCGGACGAACCCGCCCAGGCGGTAGCCGAACTGACCTTGGGCATGATCCTGGGGCTGCTGCGGCGGCTGCCTCAATTGACGACGCTGACTCGGGACCGGGCCTGGAAGCGGATGCCGGGAAACCTTTTGGCCGGTAAAACCGTTGGGCTGGTGGGCCTGGGGCGGATCGGCCGCCGGGTGGCGGGGTTGGTTCAGGCCTTTTCCGCCCGCGTCATCGCCGCCGATCCTTTTCCGGATCAAGCCTGGGCCAAGGACCACGACGTGGAACTCGCGTCCTTCGACGATCTGCTGGAACGGTCCGACATCGTATCCCTTCATGCTTCGGCCGGATCGACCAAGGTGTTCATCGGGCCGGCCCAGATTGATCGGATGAAGCCCGGCGCTTTTCTGATCAACATGGCCCGAGGCGACATGGTGGACGACAATGCCCTGGCCCAGGCGTTGGCATCGGGCCGGCTGGCCGGCGCGGGGTTGGACGTTTTTCCCCAGGAGCCGTACACCGGCCCCTTGTGCGATCAGGAAGCGGTGATCCTCACCCCTCACGAGGCCACGCTGAACCACGAAACCCGGGTCCAGATGGAAGTGAAGGCCACCCAGGGATTGATTCGTTTTCTGAAGGGCGAGGACGGGTTCAACCGGGTGGCATGAACGAAGCCGAGTATCATGCGCTCACGGCGGCCGTGGACCGAGTGCTGTTCCGGCCGGGTCTGGGGCCGGCCCGGATGGCCAACCCCGGACTCCACGTGGTGAGCGAACACGAAGTCCACCTGGCCGTACATTTGGACGGCGCTGGCGGTTCAGAGGGAGATGCTTCGGCTTCGGCCGCCAGTATCGGGCCTCAGGGGGGAAAAGGCCGGCTGGATCGGGTTCGGGACTTGATCCGTAAATACCGGGCGGACCGGAGGGCGGTGAAAGAGACCGGCCTGTTTAACGGTTTGGAACCCGCGGACGTTATTCTCAGTTCGTGGCTGGTTTCCCCCGACCACCTGGACAAGGACGACGATTTTTACTTCGGCCCCCTTCAAGCCCATTTGGCCGAACGGGGGCTGTCGTCCTTATTGGTGCTGGGGAATCTTTCGGGCCGGCCGGCGGCGGAACTTTTGGCCAAAGCGGTTCGGAAAGGTCCCAAGGCTAGGTTGCTGTTACCCGATTCCGCCGATCCGTCCACGGAAATCCGGCTGGCCGGGATGCTCTGGGCGGAACGCCGGCGGCTGACGGCGCTGGCCAGTGATGCCTCGGACCCACTGGAACGCCAGGTCGCCCAGCGAGCCGCTCGGCGGGGATTGTGGGTCCCG
>JAGVGV010000264.1 GCA_020056895.1 Deltaproteobacteria bacterium | reverse complement strand
GGCTGGTTCAATCAAGCCATCGGAAAACAGGACGATCCTTTGTTCCGGGTCGAGCGAAACCTCCATTTCGTCAAAAACCGGCTGGTTGATCAGGCCGATGGGATGGCCGCTGAGCGCCAGGGATTGGATGGACCCATCGGCCCCCACGATCCGGCCGGCCGGAGTGAACCCGGCGTTGGCGCAGATCAAACGGCTCCAATCGGAATCCAGAAAGCCCAAAAAAATGCCCAAGTGAAGGGGCAGGCCATCCAGTTCGAACCCCTGGGCGTTGATTTCACGGTTAAAAGACCACAACAGGTCGCTCAGGCCGAAGGACCCCGACCGCCCTTCGGTGGCATATCCCGAAACCAGTTTGGCGATGGTCTGTTTGGCGAACACGGTCACCATGGCCGCGCTGACGCCGTATCCCCCCACGCCGGCCATGTAGAAAAGGACCCGGTGGGAATCCAAGGGCAGCACATCGAAAAAATCGCCGCCCACCTGTTCGGCGGGCAGATACCGGCAATGAACCGTGAGTCCATGCGCTATTCCCGAAAAATCCCGGCGCATCATGGTTTTTTGGATATGACGCGCCGCCCGGAGTCCCTCCCGAAGAGCCCGGTTCTGATTTTCGATCCGGACCAGATGTTTTCTTCGGTCCTGAAGTAAACGCCGTTTTTCCAAAGCCCGTTCCAGCGACATCAGGAAAAAAGACCCCTGAGTGGCCATCCGTTTGGTGATGAAATCATAGGCGCCCATCTGAATCGAGCGAATGGCATGGTCCAACTTTTCATCACCGGTCAGGATAATCACCGGGGTATCCGGTCTGATATCCTGAAAGCCCTTCAGAACATCGAATCCATCCACTTCGGGCATCCGAAGGTCGGTCACCACCAAATCCCAGTCCTGGGCTCGGCCCAGTTCAAGGGCCCGGGCGCCATCCCGGCAGGTGGTGACTCGGTATCCTTCGCCTTCCAGCAGCAGGGCCAGGAGGCTCAACATCATCGGTTCATCGTCCACGATCAGAACGTGAGCCGGATCGGTGGTGGAAGGAGGATACATTCAACCGGCGCCTTTTCCCGGTGCGTTTGGATTTTTATGGCAAGAACCATCCCTTCGGGTCTTGTCCCCCGGCATCCCAGGGCAAGCCCATGGATCGAACGGCCATAAATTGATTCATTCATCATTATACAGGATGGTCGAAAAAATGTCCTCTCGGTACGTAACCCTTTGCCGATCCTGACAGTGTAGGAAGGGGGATCGCATCAGGGGGCGGTCACCCGATCCGGACCACGCCCGGCGATCCGGATCGTTCCGGCGGTTCCCCTGCTTCGACCGAAACCGCCGTCGATTTACTGTAAATCCTTTATTTTTTGATCGATCTGGTTCACCTCGTTCTGGAACATCATGTTCGTGGGGTCCAGGCTGAGGGCGTTTTTGGCGTCGGCCAGGGCTTCGCTCAGCTTGCCCAACCGGGAATAGGCCAGGGACCGGTTATAGTGGGCGTTGGCATGGTTGGGATTGGCCGCGATGGCGAGGGAATAATCGGCGATGGCGCCTTCGACGTCCCCGCTTTTCAGTTTGATGTTGGCCTTGGAGGTGTGAGCCGACGCGTTTTTCGGATCCGCCTTAATGGCCAGGTCGAAATCGGCGATGGCGCCTTCGATATCCCCGGTATGCTGGCGGCAGAGGGCCCGGTTGAAATAGGCTTTGTCGTTTTTGGGGTCCATTTGGATGGTCCGGGTGTAATCGGCCAGCGCTTCCTTGTACGCCCCTTGGGAAAACCAGACGTTGGCCCGGATGAAATAGGCGTCCGGGTCGTTGGGCTTCAGTTCGATCACCCGGCCGTAATCGGCCATGGCCCCGGACAGGTCGCCCATTTTTTCCTTCATCTGGCCACGGAAATACCAGTGGTACGCATCCTTGGGGTTGATCTCCAGGGATTGTCCCATATCCTGGACCGCCTGGGCGTACTGTTTTTTCTGGCCGTACACCTGGGCCCGGCCGAACAGGGCTTCGGCCAGCATTATGCCTTTTAGCTGTCCGCTGGAAATGGCTTTGGTATATAGTGTAAGGGCCTGATCCAACTGGCCGGATTTATGAGCCTTGCCCGCGGCGACCAGGTCTTCGTTCACGCCGGCCATGGCCGATCCGGCGGCCAGGCACAAGGCGCAGATGGTGAAAACCAGGACCAGCCGGGAAAGCGAATTACGTCCGTTCATCGATGCCTCCTGAGAAGGGGGGTCGAACCGCGATCCTATCCGTCAAGGATAAAATCAACGGCGCCACCATACACACCCTGTTTACACTGAACAAGAGGTTTTTGGTTTGGAATCTTTCCCGGATTTCCCGATCGTGAACCAGCCGTGAAGCCCCAGGACCACGGACACCAGCCCCAATCCCAGCCAAATATAGGTTCCCGCTTCCAAAAACCAAACGCCTGGCTCCAGGATTCCCTCTTCGGGCCGTCCCGGAGGATACCGGACCCGGACCCGTTGGCCAACCTGGTACCCGGCGGTTCGCCGAAGGGCGCTTTCCCGGGCCAGGTACGCCGTATTGTCCAGAGCCAGCCGGCCGTTGATCCCACCCGATTCCCGGTAACAAAGGTTATGGTACATCCGGCCGTCCACTTCATACCGGCAGCGAACGTCCGGGTAATGCCAGGCCGGAGTGGACGATGTGCTCTGAACTCCCGTTTGAAAAACCACGCCCGGCGCTTCGGGCCAAGCCCGGGCGTTCACCGCCCCATGGGCTCGGTACGCCACCTGTAAAAAGGGCATCAGGCCGAAAAAAAGGAAAAAAAACGGCGCCAGGCGGGAAGGGGAGGAACGGTTCATGATCCGGCCGGAGCTCCTTCAAGAGTCCGGCCGGCGAACCGGTCCAGAATCCATTGGCGGATGGGTTCATCCACGGCGTACTGGCCCACCGGAGCCCGGTCGCCGCCCTGGGCATACAAACAGGCCGCCGCCAGGGCGTCCGGGACGGGAATCTGAACCAGTTCCTCGGTCTCCTTGACGCTCCGCCTGACCAGCATTACCTTGGCCGAACCCTGGTACACATAGATCAAGACATAGTGGGCATCAGCCGGGAACCCGTACTTCCAGACATTGATGCTCTTGATTTGATACATCTGGTACGCGGCCTGGGGGGTGAGGTCCCAATCGATCCGGGCCTGGAGCTGTTTGTCCCGGATCAGGTCGTCAAACGTCATCATGGAGCGGATTCTATCCTTTCCGTTTCCAAGGATTACATGGCCCGTTTTTCCGGCCGGAGTT
>JAGVGV010000572.1 GCA_020056895.1 Deltaproteobacteria bacterium | reverse complement strand
CCCGGTCCCGCCGGGCGATCCGGACCAGATCGGCCACTTCCTTGGTATTTCCGGGCCGGGCCACGGCCGCGGGCCGCTGGCCGATCCGGCCGGTGGCGTCCGATTCGTACAGCACCAGGTCTTCGGTTCGGGTGGAGAAGAATTCCGGGCCCAAGAGGGCTTCCATTTCGCGGCGGGCGGCGTCGGTCAGCATGGGGTCCGGGACCTTCCTCCTTGGAGTGGAGCCAAAGGGGAGGGGAACATGCCTCTCCCCCCTTGACCGATCATCCCAATTTTATGGGGGGAATGTCAAGGAAGGGGAAAAAGCTGTCAGCTATCAGCTATCGGCTGTCAGCTTTCATAGAAGGAATGCGGATTTCCTGGATATTCAACAAACTGGATTCGTTCCATAAAGCTGACGGCTGAGAGCTTGCAGCCGATAGCGCATTTCTTTGGCCGGGTCTGGCGAAACCGGGCCGATTCGGATATGATCCCTTTGCCTGTTATTGGGAAAGGAGAACGGTTCCTCAAATCCATGTTCGGTCAATCCGTATCCTATTCGGCCGCCTTCGCGGCGGGGCTGTTGTCGTTCTTTTCGCCGTGCATTCTGCCGCTGGTCCCGGCCTATTTCACCTTCATCACCGGGTATTCCCTGGAAGACCTGACCGAAGGGGACCCGAAAAAAATCCGGGGCCGGGTGGTCTTGTCCACGCTGGCCTTCGTGCTTGGGTTTTCGGTCATTTTCATCCTGTTGGGGGCCACTGCGTCGCTGGCGGGATCGCTGATGTACCGGTATCAGGACGCATTGCGGATCGCCGGCGGCGTGGTGGTGATCGTCTTCGGCGTTCATGTTTCCGGGCTTTTACGGCTGAAGTTTCTGGACGTGGAAAAGCGGCTTCATCTGAACAAGAAGCCGGTCCACGCCCTGGGCACGTTTCTGGTGGGGATGGCTTTTGGCGCCGGCTGGAGCCCCTGCGTAGGGCCGTTGTTGGGGGGCATCCTGGCCTTGGCCGCCACCAGTCAGACGCTGGGCCAGGGCATGGTGTTGTTGACCATCTATTCCGCCGGCGTGGCCATTCCGTTCCTGCTGGTATCGGCCTTCATTCACTTGGTGCTAGCCTTCGTCCGGCGGGCAAACCGGTATTTGAGGTACGTCAACGCCGCGGCCGGTTTGTTGATGGTCATCCTGGGCCTTTTGCTGGTCCTGGATCAGCTCAGGATCGTGGTTTAGGGAGGTGCATGATGGCGAAAACGGCTTTGGGCCGGTTTTTGCTTTTCGGTTGGATTCTGGGCCTTGGGCTGGCGCTGGCCGGGCCGGCCGGAGCCGTCCAGTGGCAAAGCTATACGGCGGGCATGGACCAGGCCAAAGGATCGGACAAGAGCGTCCTGGTGGCCTTTGTGTCCAAGCGGTGCAAGGCCTGCGTTTTGCTGGAACAAAACACCTTTACCAGCGGCCCGGTGGCCTCGTACATGGACCAGAATTTCATCACCATCCGAGTGGATACCGATGAGGAGGAAGATGTCGCGGCCGAATACCAGGTCCACAGCCTGCCTACGATCTGGTTTCTGGAGCCCGGAGGCCGGCCGGTGGCGCCTCTGGTGGGGTACCATCCGCCCCAGTTTTTTCTGGCCGTTTTGTGGTACGTGAAAGATCAGGCGTACAAGAACATGTCGTTCGATGATTACGTGAAAAAGGAACTGGCGCCCAAGGAATGATCTCCAAACCGGACCGGGGTTGACCGTACGCCGAGGGTGGGGGATAATCCTGGGGAGGGAGCGCCGGTTTTAGGCGGATGACCTAGGCGTGACATCCGGAGGGGGGAAGGGTTCATGACCGATACCGAACGTCTTTCGTGGCGGAGCTTGCTGCTGAAACCATTGATCGCGGCCGTAGTGGGCATCGTAGCCCTCGCCTTGATCGTGGCCTGCGCCACCGCGCCGCTCACGGGCCGGACACAGCTCAGCCTGATTTCGGACAGCCAGATTTTGAGCATGTCCAACGACCAGTACCGCGAAGTGATCGGCCAGTCAACCTTGTCGCGCAACCAGAAGCAGGTGGGCCTGATCCGCAACGTGGGCAAGCGGGTGGCCAAGGCTACCGAGGAATTCCTGCGCGAAAACAACCTGGGGGACCAGGTATCGAAGTATGAGTGGGAATTCAACCTGATCGAAGACAAGAAAACCATGAACGCCTGGTGCATGCCCGGCGGTAAGATCGCGTTTTACACCGGGATACTGCCCGTTTGCCGGGATGAAGAAGGCGTGGCGGCGGTGATGGGACACGAAGTGGCCCACGCGGTGGCGAACCATGGCCGGGAGCGGATGAGCCAGGGATTGCTGCAGCAACTGGGAGCCGTGGCCCTGTCCGTGGCGCTGTCCAGCAAGCCAGCCCAAACGCAGCAACTGTTCATGACGGCGTACGGCGCCGGGACCACGGTGGGCCTGATGCTGCCTTTTTCCCGGGCTCAGGAATCGGAAGCCGACCGGATCGGCCTGACGCTGATGGCCAAGGCGGGGTACGATCCCCACGCGGCGGTGGGCTTGTGGCAAAGGATGCGGGATTCGGGCGCGGGCAAAACGCCGGAAATCCTGTCCACTCACCCGGCTCCGGAAACCCGGATCAAAGACATTGAAAGCCACCTCCCCGAAGCGATGAAGCATATGAAAAGGTAGGGGTTGTAATCGATTCCTTCCAGTTGACGGAAACATCCTCCCTCTTACCCTCTGCCCGATCTCCGTCGTAATTCCTTCCAGGCCAGGGAGAGGGCTTCATCCCGCGTGGTGACGCGGCCGGTGGCGCGGGCTTCATCCACGGCGTCCAGGAGTTCTCCCACCACAGGCGATGGGCCGATGTCCAGTTCGGTCATCAGATCGCGGCCGTTCAGCAACCGGGGCGCGGCGGCGGTGTTTTTTTTCTGGCGGTCGAGTTCCCCCAGCAGATGATGGAGAAACGTCAAAAAGCCTTCCCGCGTCCGATCCCGTCGTTTCGGGCCTTGGGAGGCGTCCAGGTCGGCCAGGGCATGGAGCAGAAGGCTCCAAAGAAGGTCCCCGGCGTTCCGGCCGAAGCGGTACATGCCCTTGGGCGTCAGTTGGTCCGACCGCCACGATTCTTCCAGTTGAAAAAGCGTCATGTGCATCCGGATGATCGACCCGACCCGGTTTTCTTCGTCCACCGAGAGCCGCAACCGTTGGGCCACGGGGCCGAACAGCCGAACGCCGGCGGTTTCGTGGCCAATGAACTGGACTCGGCCGTTCGTTTCGGTCCGGGCTTCCGGTTTCCCCAGATCGTGGAACAGGATGGCCATTTTGATCAGAGCCGCTGTTTTGGGGCCGGCCAGGTGGTCCCGGATATCCGGGGCTCGTTCGGGCAAGGCCGTTTCCGGCGCGGCGATCAGGGCTTCCAGCCGGTCCAGGGCCAGGAGGGTATGGCCGAGAACGTCCAGGTGGTGCATGTCCGACTGGCCGCAGCCGTCCAGAGGGTCCAGTTCCGGGAACAGGGTGGTCAACAAGCCCTGGCGGTGCATCAGGACCACCAGGGGGTGAATCCGGGGTTCGGACAAAAAGGCCAATAATTCATCATGGATGCGTTCGCCCGGGATCGATTGGATTTTCGGGGCGTGGCGGGTCACAAGAGCCAGGCTGTCCGGATCGGGCTGGAAATTCAACTGGGCGGCCAGGCGGAACAGCCGGAGCATCCGGAGCGGGTCGCCGATCACGTTGGCTTCGGACACGAACCGGATCCGGGCCGCTTCCAGGTCGGCTCGGCCGCCGAAGGGGTCCACCAATTCCATGGGGCCGTTCGTGGACAAGGGGAGGGCCATGGCGTTGATGGTCAGGTCCCGGCGGGCCAGGTCGGCTTCAATGGTTTCCCCCCAAAGGGGGGCGATGTCCAACTGGGTGTCCGTGGGCAGACGGAAAATCCGGCCCTTGTCCCGGCCCAAAGGCACGGCCGGCACGCCCAGCCGAGCCGCCAGCGCCCGGGAAAAAGGTTCCAGGTCGGGTTCGGGCACGGCCAGGTCCAGATCGTGTAGGGGCCGGCCCAACAGGATGTCCCGGACCGGACCGCCCACCAGGTACACCGGGCCGTCGGCCAGTTCGGCCGCCAGGGCCAGGCTTGGAATATCGCGCACGGTTTCCAAACGTTTCAATTCGGGCGCCATGTCAATCCTTGCTTAAAGGCCAGGGCCAGAGCCCGGCCAGAGTCCGGATGGCCGGGACCACCTGATCCTCCTGGTGGGGCTCCAGCGTCAGGGCCTTGGGTCCCGATTCCTTTAACCATCTAAAAACATACGAAAAATCAATACTCCCCCGGCCCAGGGCCAAATGGTCGTCCTTTTGCCCGTGATTGTCATGCAGATGGAGGGCCGCCAGCCGGTTTCCGAGGGTCGTCAACCAGTCGGGTATGGATGTTCGGCCGAAGGCGTTGGCGTGGCCCACGTCGAAGCAAAACCCCACGCCTTCCGGTTCCAACGCTTCCAGCAGGCGGACCAGAACGTCCGGCCGGGCTTCGTGGGTGTTTTCAAAAAGCATGCCGATGCCCAAACTCCGGCAGCGCCGGGCGATGGGCGTCCAGGTTTCGAGGCTGATCGCCAGCCAGTCGTTCAGATAGTACGAATGGTTCCATTCATTAAACGCCGGGTGGAAGACGATATGCTCCGGCTGGAACCAGGCGGCGGCTTCAATGGCCTCGGCCAGCCGGTCCCGGGTTACGGTCCGGATCCGGGGGTCCAGACCGCCCGGCCCCAGGTCCAGGAACGGCCCGTGGGCCGACGGCCGGAGCCCGGACCGGAGCAGACGGCCGGCCAGGTTTTGGATGACGTTGCCCGGATACCCGTCCAAAGCGCGGCCGTCCAACCCAACT
>JAGVGV010000493.1 GCA_020056895.1 Deltaproteobacteria bacterium | reverse complement strand
TTGCCGGATCTGAACCATGCCAACCACAACATCCGGGCCATGGCCGAACGAATGGCCGTCAACACCCCCATTCAGGGCACGGCGGCGGATTTAATCAAGCTGGCCATGCTGGCCGTTCACCGGGCCATCGGTGAACAAGGGCTCAAAGCCCGGATGATCTTACAGGTGCATGACGAACTGGTTTTCGAAGCGCCCGAGGATGAATTGGAATCGATGACCGCTCTGGTCAAAACCAACATGGAAGGCGTGATGGAATTGAAGGTTCCCCTGGTGGTGGATACGGCCTACGGTCCATCCTGGGCCGAAGCCCATTGAACCCTTCGGGATTCCCCAGCCAGAGGTTGGAAACCCGCCTTACATATAGTGAGCGCCTATATTCTCACTAGGAATATGACATGGAAGGCCATTTTCAATCCCCTTGGCCTCCCACGTTCCGCACGCGGATGGGCCGTTTGCGGCCTTTGAGGTCCGGCCGGCCGGCCAACAGGCTTTTGAACGCCGCTTTGGCCAGCAGGGCGTCTTCCTGTTTCAGGTAATAGCTTTTCAGCCCCTCCAGGTCCGGGTACGCCAGGTGGATGGGCCGCCAGTCGTTGGGCCCCTCCTTGGCTTCCACGGCCCACATCCCCATGGCCCGTTCCACGGCCAGCAAACAGATACCACCCAGCCGGGTCTCGAGGGCCTGGATTTCCCTGAGCGCTTCCTCCGTCAGCCGGGCGGGTTTCATTTCCGCCATCCCTGGCTCCCTTTCCTATTGGCTCACGCCGCCACGAAATACACGCCGCCCGCCAGCAGAATGCTGATGACCCGGGTGAACTGGCCCATGAACAAAAGCTGAGTGCCCAACGCGGGCGAAAAAACCCCCATGTAATGGGGCCATTGATGCCTCAATACCCGGATCGGCGTGGCCACTACGTTGCCCACCAAAAGGGCCAGCACCACCTCCTTGGCCCCCAGGGCTCCGGACTGAAGCAAGGCTCCGGCGGCGGCGAACCCGGACGTGAATTCGGCGGCCAATGAAAACACCACCACGCTCATGGCTTCCACCGGGACCATGCCTCCGGTCAGCGCGTGCGTGGTCAGGTTTTTCAGCCAGGTGAAAAAGCCGGCTTCGGCCACCAGCACTACGAGGGTGTACACGGGGATGATGACCACCACCACCCGCCGGAGCCGGACCCGGAACTTGGGCCAGGTTTCGGCCCAGACTTCGCGCCAGGGCCGGCGGCCGGGGGATTCGTCAAAAGTGCACTGAGGGCATGGCGGCATCCAGAACCGGCCCACAACGGCGACGCCCACCAGCCGGATTACGGCAGCGGAAAAAGTGAGACCCAGGTACCACAAGCCCGCCGGTCCGGTCAGCGACAACAGGATGAAGGCCGTGGTGGGAATGTGGAGCACGTACGCGGGAAGCGATGCATTCATCAGGTTGGCCAGGACCATCCCCTTTTTGTCCAGCCGGTTTTCCTGGTACGCGGTGAACAACAAGGTGTTGGCCAAAACGCCGGAAATGAAGGCCGCGGTGAAGGACAGGGCGGCCGCCTGAGGCAGCCGGGCCCAGGCCACCAACGGTCCGGCCAGCCGGCCAAGGCGCCGGGTCCAGCCCAGGGATTCCACCAACTGGCCGGCCAACAGCCCGCCGGCGATGAACAGGGTGGACCTCGAGACCGGCCCGCCGATCTTGTGCCAGGCGAAATCCAGGGACCAAAACCGGCGGGCATCCACGCCCGAATGGACCAGCCAGATCAGGGCGGCGCCGGCCAGCCCCAACACCAGCAACCACGATCCCAGATCGCTCTCTTTCCGCCGGCGTTTCCCCGCCGCCGGCGAAGGGGCGCCGGTCATCGGTCCTCCGGACCCTTGGGGCTTTTTTTAACGATCATCAACGATAAATAAGGCGGCGTGTCGCCGTTCAGACTCCCGATGTCCCGGATAATCCGTTCATCCGGCAACCCCACCCGGGACGCCAGAACCGTGCTACGGGCCAAGTCCAGTTTTTCCAGTATCCCCCGGATTTTTCCGAATTGCTTGTAGGTTTTAAGAATCACGGCGTTGTCGGCCAGGGGGAGCAGTTCCTGGAACCGGGTGTCGTCCTCGACGCCGGAGGTAATCAGCAGGTTTTCGCCGGATTCCGTCAGAATGGTCCGAGTCCGGGCGGCGGCGGCCTGGTACGACGTGACGCCGGGAATGACCTCGACGGGTAGATCCGGGTCCATCCGCTCCAGGGTTTGAAGCAGATACCCGAAGGTGCTGTAGATCATTGGGTCGCCCAGAGTCAGGAAGGCGGCGTCATGGCCGGACCGGAGCACTTCGGCCACCAGGCGGCCGTTGGCCTCCCAGGCCCTGGTCAGTTCTTCCGGATCCCGGCTCATGGGAAACCCCAGCCGTTCGATCCGGGCTTCGGGCTTCAGATGCGGTTCGGCGATGGAGAGGGCCAGGGAGTAATCGTTCCGAGTGGACCGGGCGGCGAACACCACGTCCACCCGGGCCAGCACCCGGACCGCACGAAGGGTGATCAGGTCCGGCTGGCCGGGGCCGACGCCGATGCCGTATAAAATTCCTAGGGTCATGGGTTATGGCTGCCTTCCTTCAGTTGGAAGTATTGATGGTTCGGCCAAAGGCCCACCGGGGTCGTAAACGTGGTCAAGGCCGGGCCGGTTCGGCGGACGGCGGCCCGGCGGAAAAAACATACAGGGTGAAGCCATTGGGCCAGGGTTTCCACGGCGTCCACGTTCCGGGGGCCGGGACGCATGAAATCCCGCTCGTCAACCACCAGGCTCCGGCCGGAACGCAACACGGCCAACGTTTGAAAATGGGGCCGGTCCTTCAATGGAACGGGCGCCGGGTTCATGGGGCCTTGTTGGATCAGATACGCTTCGGGATCCAGCATCAGCACCGCTTCCTCGCCCAGGCGGACGATCTTGTCGTCCCGGTCCACCACCAATCGCCCGCCCGCCCGGTCGATAATGGCCCGGGCCATGGATTTTTGGCCGGCGGCCAACAGGTTGGGGTACCGGACTTCGTAAAACACTCGGGGTTTCGACGGGCTTTTTTCCAGGGCGGTCCGGATTCGGTCCAACCGGTGATGCTGGGCCTGGATCACTTCCCGGGCCTTATTTTCCGCGCCCATCAACCGGCCGATCCGGTCGGTCACCGTGTCCAGTTCCTCGAAGGAAGCGGCTTCGAAAAAGGCCGTGGCCACGCCGAAGCCTTCGAGCGCGGCCAGGGTTTCGTCCCCCGCCCCCCGGCCGGACATCTGCAGGACCAGATCGGGCTTCAGGGCGAGAATCCGTTCCACGTTCGGCCGCATGTGCGTGCCGATGACCGGCAGAGCCTGGATCGATTCGGGCCTCGCGTCCGCTTCGGTCCGGCCCACGATCCGGCCGCCCAGGTCCAGGGCGAACAGGATTTCGTTGAGCGCTCCGTACAGGGCGATCACCCGGGTTCCGGGCCGTTCGAGCCTCACTTCGCGGCCCCGGTCGTCCAGAATTGTCCCTTGAGCCCGGGCTTCAACCGGCCGAACCAGGGCCAGAAGCACCA
>JAGVGV010000413.1 GCA_020056895.1 Deltaproteobacteria bacterium | reverse complement strand
CTACCGGCCGCTGTCCGAAGACCATTTGTTCGATATGGAATACTGGCCGCTCCAACTGAAGAAAAAAGGGCCGCGAGACCATCGGCCTCTCCTGGGCCGGGTGGCGGTAGTGACCGGCGCCGGCGGAGCCATCGGCCTGGGGGTGGCGGACCGGCTGCTGGAAGCCGGCGCCGACGTGGCCCTGACCGACGTGTCCGAAGAGCGGCTGGCCAAGGCCGCCCATCTTTTGGGCCTGAAACATGGGCCCGAACGCCTGGCCGCCGTGCCCTTCGACATCACCCGCATGGACCAGGTGGAAAATGGGTTCGACGCCATCGGCCGCCTGTTGGGCGGCCTGGACATTCTGGTCCCCAACGCCGGGATCGCTCACGTGGCCCGGATTGAAGACCTGGACACCGAAACCGTCAGCCGGGTCATGGCCGTTAACTTCCTGGGGGTTTTTCACGGGATCAAGGCGGCCGTACCCATCTTCCGCCGCCAGGGAACCGGCGGCCACGTGGTGATCATCAGTTCCAAAAACGTGTTCGACCCCGGCGCGTCTTTTTCCGCGTACAGTTCGTCCAAGGCCGCCGCGCACCAGATGGGCAAGATCGCGGCCATGGAACTGGCGCCGATGGGCGTTCGGGTGAACATGATCAACCCCGACGCCGTGTTCGGCTGCGGCGACGTGTCGTCGGGCCTCTGGGATTTGGTGGGGCCGGACCGGATGCGCAGCCGGGGCCTCGACCCTTCGTGCATGGCCGATTATTACCGCGATCGTAATCTGTTGAAAGCCCGGGTTACGGCCGAACACGTGGGCAACGCCGTGGTTTTTTTCGCCAGCGATCTGGTCCCCACCACCGGGGCCACGTTGACGGTGGATGGCGGCGTGACCGGCGCCTTCCCCCGTTAGCCGGCGGTGCCGATGGACGACACGGGGGGTGAAGAGGGGGGGCTTCGGTCAGCATGGGCAAGCCCCCGCCGGCAGGGCTGGGCCCTGCACCCCAACACGGGGGGTGGAGAAAAGGGGCTTCGGTCAGCATGGGCAAGCCCCCGCCGCGACCTGTGGTCGCGCCCCCCGGAAGAGGGGAGGCTTCGGGAGGGGATAATATCCGCTGGTTCCCAAGCTCTAGCTTGGGAACCCTTCCGCTCTGAAGCTATAGCTTCATCCATGAAATGGGTTGGCGTCATAATCCTATATGCCTCATAAGAAAAGAGGCGGGAAGCCAGAGCTTACGGAATTCGGTTCCACCGGCGATAACTTGGGAACCGGCCTGACGACTGTGGATAAAGGAAAAACTTGGGGGGTGGAGGAATCCGGTGTATAAGCTTGAGCATCCATCCCTGATCGGACAACGGATTCCGGCGGCCGGACCGGCCTTTTTCACGGTTCTTCATCGGCCTTCGGGATTCCTCCAGCCAAGGAGACGGCCATGCCTGACGCGGTGGTACTGGATCTGGTCGTAAATGGGGAAAGCATCCAAGTGCTTGCCCCGCCCCACCTGACGCTGCTCGAAGTATTGCGCGAAAAACTGGAACTCACCGGCGCCAAGGAAGGCTGCGGCGAAGGGGCCTGCGGATCGTGCACCGTGCTCATGGACGGCCGGCCCATCCGGTCCTGCCTGACTCTGGCCGTCGAAGCCGCAGGCCATCCCATCACCACCATCGAAGGCCTGGCCACCGAGGAAGGGCTCCATCCCGTCCAGGAAGCCTTTATCCAACACGGGGCCATCCAGTGCGGTTTCTGCACGCCCGGGATGATCCTTTCGGCCAAGGCCTTGATGGACCGCAATCCCCAGCCCGCCGAAGCCGACATCCGCGAAGCCATCGGCGCCAACATCTGCCGGTGCACCGGGTACGCCAAGATCGTAGAGGCCATTTCCAGCCTGTCTTCGAACCGGGAGGACGGCCATGAGTGAGGATCGGACTCAGTATAAATACATCGGCCGAAGCCTTCCCAGGGTGGATTCCCGCGCCAAGGCCACGGGCCAGGCTCGGTTTTCGGCGGATCTGTCCTTCCCCCGGATGCTGGTGGGCAAGGTGCTCCGAAGCCCCTATCCCCATGCCCGGATTTTGAACATCGATGTTACCCGAGCCAAGGCCCTCCCCGGCGTCAAAGCCGTGATCACCGGCCAGGACACCCACGGCGAAAAATGGGGCGTGTTTCCGTACACCCGCGATATGCAAATGCTCCAGACGGAAAAAGTCCGGTACGTGGGGGACGAAGTGGCCGCCGTGGCCGCCGTGGATGAAGATACGGCCCTCGAAGCTTTGGGCTTGATCCGTGTGGATTACGACATTTTGCCGGCCGTGTTCACCATCGATGAGGCTCTGGCCGACGACGCCCCCCTGGTCCACGAAGATCATCCCCGCAACCGGAACGTGGAAGTGAACATCGATGTGGGCGAGGTGGATGTGGCTCTGTTGGGCGCGTACCTGGTCCGGACCGATACCTTTACCGCACCCGAAGACGATTATTTCATGGCCGAACCCTATGCCGTCTGCGCCCGGCCCGACGCCGACGGCAACATCGAAGTCTGGTGCCCCAACGCCGGCCCGCACATGAAGGCCAAACCTCTGGCCAACGTGCTGAAACTCCCCATGAGCCGCGTTCGGGTGCGCAAGATCGCCATTGGCGGCGCCTTCGGCGGTCGGTCCGAAATTTCCCCGGCCGACTTCCTCTGTTCCCTATTGGCCTTGAAAACCGGCCGACCGGTTAAAATTGTTTACACCCGCGAAGAAAACACGATCACCGTCCGACAGGGTCACGGCATGGTGGTCACGCACACCACGGGCATGGACCGCGAGGGCCGGGTGGCGGCCCGGTCCAGCACCGCGCACCTGGACGGCGGAGCCTATTCCAGCACCGGACCCATTGCCGTGTCCGTCCCGTTTTTATGCATGGAACAAACGTACCGGCTGGAGAACGTCCGATTCCACGGCGTCAGGGTCTATACCAACAAGCCGGTCCGGGGCATGATCCGCATCCACGGCCGGGCCTATGCCTGCGGCGTGGACATGCAGCTCGACATGATGGCCGCGGACCTGGGGCTGGACCCGGTGGACGTCCGCCTGAAAAACGCCCGCCGGCCCGGGGAAACCACGGCCACCAAGAGCCTGGTGGGATCGTGCGGGCTGGTGGAATGCATCGAGAAAGTGGTGGAAAAATCTGGCTTTAGGGAAAAATACGGCCGGCTGCCCAAATGGCGGGGCATCGGGCTGGGCCTCAATTCCGTTCAGACCGGTTTTCCGTTGGGCATCCGGGGCGGCAGCCAGGCCATGATCAAGTTCAACGAAGACGGCGGAGTATCGGTGATTTCGGGCGTGGTGGACAACGGCCAGGGGAACGACCAGATGATCGTTCAGATCGCCGCCGAAGTTTTGGGCGTGCCGCCGAACGAAGTGGACCTCATCACCGCCGACACCGAGGTCACGGCCAACGACCCGGGCTCCTATTCCATGGTTTCCACCTTCGCCGGCGGCAACGCCGTCCGCCTGGCGGCCGAAGATGCCCGGCGCCAGCTTTTTGAAGTGGCCGCGGACCAGCTCGAAGCCAACCCCGCCGACTTGGTGGCCAGAGATCGGAAGATTTTCGTCAAAGGGTCGCCCCAGCGGGGTCTGGCTTTGGCCAAGGTGGTCCGCCTGGCCTTGATCCAGGGCCGGCCGGTCATGGGCCAGGGGTCGTACAGCCCCCGGGTGGATCATGGCCGGGAATGGGTGTCGAACCCCGAAGGCCAGCTTTCCGAAGCCTTTTCCTTCGGGGCCACCGCGGCCGAAGTGGAGGTGGACCCCGAGACCGGCCAGGTGAAGGTGTTGAACGTGGTGGCGGCTCAGGATTGCGGATACGCCCTGAACCCCATGGTGGTGGAAGGCCAGTTCGAAGGGAGCGTGGCCATGGGCGGCCAGGGCGGGATGCTGACCGAATTCCATGCGTGGGCCGGCGGCCACTGCCTGAACCCCACCCAGCTCGATTACCAGGTCCCCCTGGCCGTGGATATGCCGCCGATTACCCCCATTATCGTGGAAACCATCGATCCCAACGGCCCGTACGGAGCCAAGGAGGCGGGCATGAGCGTGGCCATGAGCGCGGCTCAGGCGTACGCCTGCGCCGTGGCCAACGCCATCGGCCATTACATCAAGGATTTTCCCCTTACTCCGGACAAGATCGTGGAAGCGATCCGGACCCGAGCGCCCCGCGCCCCCAGGGAATTCGGTTCGGGCAACCTGTTCGATCACGTTAAAAAGTGAACGGGGCGGGGCCGGGGCCAGGGGAGCGGTCGATCCGTGTACGAACGATAAAGCCCAGGGGAACCGAAAGGGGAGGTTGACTTATGAAACGCCGCCTGTTGCCGTGCCTGTCGCTGGTTTTGGTGCTTCTGTTTTCAACCGGAACCCAGGCCGCGCCGACCTACGTGGGAACCTGGGGGCTAAAGGCCCGGTTCGTCAACAACCAGCCGGAAACTCCGGTCCGGGTAAAAACCCTGGTTCTTCACCAAGCCGTGTTCAGCGCGGTCACCGCCGCGCCGCCGGCCAAGGCCTGTTCCCTGTCCGGAGCCATGACCGCCACGGCCGCCGCGTTCAAAGTCCAGGTGGCCGTCAGCGGCTGCCCCGCGCCGGAAACAACGGGCGCCCAGGTGGTGTATTCTTATACTCTAGGGCCCGACGGTTCGGAGCTTACGCTCGGGTTCACAGGACCTTCAGGTCCCATCCGTGAAGTGTACGAGCGGCTGACTCCGGTTCAAAGCGGCAGCGCCACCTGCGGCCATCCCTTTTGCGGCGTTTGGAACCGGACCGCCACGTACGTGGCCGCTGAACTGATGCACAACGAACCGGCCCATACCGTGATCACGGAAAAGGACTATTATTCCATCGCGGCCGCCTGCTTCAACAAGTGTTCCATGGACCAAGTGACCGGGGATCCGGCCGCCGGATACCAGGTGACCATGACCATGCGGGCTCACAACTGCCCAGTGGGTCCCGTGGACCCCACGCCGCCCGGGACGGTGATCACCGCGAACTGGAAGGTGTCGGCGGACGGCCAAATGTTGACCATCGTGGATACCCGGTACGGGACTCCGGTAACCACCGAGTTCCGGCGGATTCAGTAACCGGGCTTGGGAGAAAGAAGGGGCGGGCGGTTCCTTGGCCGGCGGCCGGCCATCGGCGCCCTTCAATGATTTTGTATTTCGAGGCATCCGCGTGACGAGCGTTCTGGCATTATTGGTGATTCTGGCTCTGGCGGCGATGTTCGAACATCAGCGGCCCCGGCTGGACCAGGAGTTCGATATTCGCTTCGGCATCATCGAACCAGCCGACGGCGGATATTTCGACGTGACCCGGGAAACGGTTCGCATCCCCCTGTGGCTTCAGGATTCCGGATTCTGCTTCGGATACGCCATCGAACCGCCCGACGCACGGATTTACGCCACGCACGAAGTGATCGTACTCCCGTCGCCGCCCCGGCATTTGGGGTTCCCCGAACTGGTGGAAAAAAGGGAAGGGGGCCGCATCCTTCGGACGGCCAACGTATGGCGTCAATACCAGATGATCTATCCTTTTTGCTTCAGCGAAGGCGATCCCCTGGGACCCTGGAAGCTCGAAGTATACATCGATGACCGCCTGGCCCGGACCTTCCGATTCGAAGTGGTCCGGCCGGAATCCGCGGCCTGGAAGCCGGCGGCAAGGAAGGAGCCTCGATCATGAGCCATCATCTTTCAGTGCGGGACTTTTTGGCGGTGATCCGGGACCAGCCATTGCCCGGAGGAGGCAGCGTGGCCGCCCTGTCCGGGGCTTTGGCCGCCGCGCTGTTGGGCAAGGTCTGCCGGCTGACTCTGGGCCGCCCCGAATTCGCGGCTTATGAT
>JAGVGV010000642.1 GCA_020056895.1 Deltaproteobacteria bacterium | reverse complement strand
CATTCGTTCGGGCGATCCCAGATAGACTTGGTTGACCACTTTGGGCTTCCCGTCCACCCGCGCCATTTCCCGGATGTAATAATAGGGTCTTCCCTTTTTGATTTTCTTGTGCAGATGAGCCATGTTGGAATATTATTAGTAGGGTCTTACAATGTCATGATAAAACTTGTAACTATTTGTTATTTCATGATTATCCATATCCAATAAAGGCGGATTAGGAGGGTCTTACAGCTATACTATTCTTAATTCATAGATTTTGTTGGAAATCTCAAAATATTAACGAATATCTCTTAAATTCCTGTTCGAATTGGTGAAAAGCGGGGCTTTTGGGTCCCGCTTTTTTATCGCTGGTTCCCACGCCGCCGCATCGGGACTGATGCCCTCTATATACTATCCGTGTCATCCGTGTAATCCGTGGTCGAATGAGGCTTTCTTATTTCCATGAGAATACGAAGATTTTAACCACGGATGACACGGATATCACGGATAATTCGAACGCGGAATATTTTAAAAAATGTTTGCCTTGGATATGCCTGCCCATGTTCACGCGTCGGCATCGGGGTTCCCATCCTCCCCATAAACCACTTCCCTGAGGCACAGCCCCTGAGCCGGCGCCGTAGGGCCGGCCTGGCCCCGGTCCCGGGAGGCCAATATGGCCTGGACGTCCTTGGGCGTCATCCGGCCGCGGCCCACCATTTCCATAGTGCCCGCGATGGCCCTGACCTGGTGCCGCAAGAAGCCGTTGGCGGTCAGGGATATCCGGATCATGCCGGGCTCGGGGGAAGTCAGTTCCGTGCTCCGCATATGACGAATGGTGGTTTGAACAGCGGTGCCGGTGGATTGAAACGCGGCGAAATCGTGAACCCCCGCCAGGATGGTCAGGGCGGCTTCCATGGCCTGGAGGTCCAGACCCGGCCCAAGGTGCCAGACTCGGAACCGGTTCAAGGCCGGCCGGTAGGGCAGAATCGAAAGGTCGTAATCGTAGGTTTTCCACAGGGCGTTATACCGGGCATTGAATCCCGAAAAAACTTCCTGGGCGGACCGAATGCTGATCTGGGCGGGTAACAAAGCGTTCCCCCCGCGAACAATGGTTTCCAGCGAACGAGCCGACGAAGTGGTGAAGTTGGCCACCTGACCCAGGGCATGAACCCCCGCGTCCGTCCGGCCCGCTCCCAACGTGCGGATGGGTTCGTTCAGCAACCGGCTGAGCGCGTTTTCCAGATGGCTTTGGATGGTGGGCCGGTCGGCCTGCCGCTGCCAACCGGCCAGCCCGGTGCCATCGTATTCCAAAACCAGCTTGATGTTCCGGCGGGAGGACGTTTGATGATCCTGAGCGTCCGATCGGTCCACCCCGGTCAGGGCCTCAGGCCCAGACCGGTCAGCCCGGTTTCTTCGGCCAAGCCGGTCATGAGGTTCATGTTGCAAACGGCCTGGCCCGAGGCGCCCCTAGTCAGATTATCAATGGCGGATACCACTTTGATCCATCCCGTGCGTTCGTCCACGAACACGCCCAGGTCGCAATAATTGGTTCCCCGGACGTCCAGAGTATGAGGTGCGTCGCCTGCCGGCCGGATCCGGACAAAGGGCGCGTTTTGGTAAAATCCGACGAATTGGTCCAAGGCCTGAGCCGTGGTGACCGATTGGACCAACCTGCCATACACGGTGCTCAAGATACCTCGGGACATGGGTAAAAGGTGCGGGGTGAAGGTGAGCCGAAGCTCCTGGCCGGCCAACCGACCGAGTTCCTGTTCCATTTCCGGCACATGCCGGTGGCCGGCGACCTTGTACGCCGTGAACCCGCCGTCCACTTCGCAGAACGATGTCCCCAGACTGGCCCCCCGGCCCGCGCCGCTGACTCCGGATTTGCTGTCCGCGATCAGGCATCCGGGGTCCACCCAATCGGCGGCCAAAAGCGGAGCCAGAGCCAGGATGATGCTGGTGGGGTAGCAACCGGGGTTGCCCACCAGTCGGGCGGACCCGATGGCCTCCCGGTACAGTTCGGGCAGACCGTAGACCGCTTCGGTCAAAAGATCGGCCGCCGTGTGCGGCCCGTACCAGGCGGCGTAGACATCGGCGCTTTTCAGCCGGAAATCGGCGGAAAGATCGATCACCTTTAGGCCGGCCCGGACCAGACCGGGGACGATCTCCATGGCTGTATGATGCGGCACGGCGGTGAAGACCACATCCGCTTTGCCGGCCAGATCGTCCCCCACGGGCGGTTCAAACGCCAAATTGTCCAGCCCGCCCGTCCGTCCGGCCAAGGCGGGGAACACCCTGGTGATTTTTTGGCCGGCCAACTGGCGGGACGTAACGGCCGTGACCACGGTTTCGGGGTGGCAGGCCAGCAGCCGTAAAAGTTCCAAACCGGTATAGCCGCTGGCGCCGACAATGGCGGTCCGGATCATGGGATACGCTCCTTCGGTTTCCCCCGACGTAGTAAACGGAGGGATTCATCCACGGGTTTCGGCCTGTAAACCAACCGGCCAAATGGAAAAAGGGAAGGCCCTTCGGACCTTCCCTTTCGCAACCAGTGCCACTGGCCCCGAGCGGCTGTTACCGTTTGGAATACTGGTAACGGGCGCGGGCGCCTTTCTGGCCGTACTTTTTTCGTTCCTTCTCCCGGGCGTCCCGAGTCAGGAAGCCGGCCCGTTTCAGCGGAACCCGGAGCGCCGGATTATACTGTTCCAGGGCTTTGGCGATTCCATGACGGATCGCGCCGGCCTGGCCGGAATTCCCGCCGCCATTGGCCAGAATGTAAAAGTTGAACTGGCCCTCGGTTCCGGTCAGCACCAACGGCTGGGTGGCGATCATGCGCGACGTTTCGCGGCCAAAAAAATCGTCCAGGGTCCGTTTGTTGATCAGAATCTGGCCTTCACCCGGCGTCATCCAAACTCGGGCGATGGAGCTCTTGCGTTTGCCGGTCGCGTAGTAACGGTTCTCAGCCATCATGATTTAAGCTCCTAAAAGGGCGAGCTTTTCGGGCTGCTGCGCCTGATGGGGATGCTCGCCGCCCGAGTAGATTTTCAGCTTTTTGATCTGCCGCCGGCCCAGGCTGTTCTTGGGCAACATTCCCCGGACCGCCTGACGGATCAGTTCTTCGGGCTTCTGGGCCAGCCGTTTACGGAAAACGGTTTCCTTCATGCCACCCATGAAGCCTGAATAGTGGAAGTACTTCTTCTGATCGAGTTTCCGACCGGTCAGTTGCACCTTTTCGGCGTTGACCACGATGATGAAGTCCCCGGTGTCCGCATGAGGCGTGAAAATGGCTTTATGCTTGCCACGAAGCCGACGGGCGACCTCGGAAGCCAACCGCCCCAGAACCAGGTTCTGGGCATCGATCAGATACCAGGTACGTTCGATCTCGTGTTCCTTGGCCACGAACGTTTTTTGAATACTCATGACGATCCGCATCCTTTGCCCACGGAGTTCAAAGACTGTCTTGTTACTCCCCCAATGCCCCTTTGTCAACCTTTTTTTCGTGGCGGCTGACGAGTCCCTTCCCTTGGGGCGGCCCTGAACCAAGGCGATGGTCCCTTTGGGGGGCGATGGCCCACCCCGACGTTGTTTAAGGATACCACAAACGGTTCGGAGTCCGCCGCTTATCCACAAATCATTCGTACAAAAAAATGCCGCCGGGAGGGGAAGGCCCGGCGGCGATGAGGGGGTGTAGGGGGTATTTGCGGAGGGGTATAATGCGACTTTATTAGTGACGCCAGGGGAACTGCCAGCTTCATCACCCGGTGGGGTCCGGGTGTTGGCGTCACGTCGCGCCATTGGTTAGTGCAAAAGCGTTGCCAAAAGTCCAAAATGCGGAAAAAATTTTCCGGGAGCCCTCAACCGCCGCGAGTTCTATCATAAAATATTGATATAAATAAATTTTTTACAATCCATCCCTCGGAGCCCTGGACCCGGCCTATTCTTCGGAACACCAAGCGTTGGCGGCGCTCTTTCGAATCAGTGTCCGGAAAGTTGGACGGCGTCCTTTTTTTCGGAAATTGTCCGAAAAATCGGACGGCCGATGCCTTTCGCTCTTGACGGCGTCCCGGCCAGCGGATACCATTCTTAGCGGGGGACCATTCCACATCACCCATAAAAAGGCATCGAATCCCGAAACGTTCATTCGGGGTTCACGGGAACGTATGGCCAAGGTTCTGATCATCGACGACGACGAAATATTCGGCGACATGCTGGCCGAAGTGGTCCGCCACATGGGCCACGAAACCAGCCGGGGCGCCACGCTCGAAGGCGGTCTGCTCCAGGCCCTGGCCGCCGATTTCGACGTTGTGTTTTTGGATGTCCGGATGCCCGACGGCAGCGGCTTGGACTT
>JAGVGV010000078.1 GCA_020056895.1 Deltaproteobacteria bacterium | reverse complement strand
GTGGCCAGAAACCAGGCCAGTTCGTTCATGGGGTCCGGGTTGCCGGGTTCCAAGGTGATGATTAGATCGTAATCGGTCCGGCCTTCCGCCAGGCGGCCGGAGCCCAAAGCGGCCTGGGCTCGGGACCAGCGGTCCTGAACCATATCCGGATCCAGCTCGACCAACCGGTTAAAATCGACCCAGGCGCGATAATATCTCCGGGCCTGAAGAAGAACCCGACCCCGCTCCCGCAACCAGTCCGTCCGGCCCGGGGCCAAGGTCAAAGCGTTGTCGTACGCCCGAACCGAAGCGTCCAGCCGGCCCGCCAGAGACAATACTCGGCCGTGATGGCGAACAAGACCCGCGTCCCGAGGCGCCAAGTGGACGGTCTGGTCCAGTTCCTTGGCCGCCTCGTCATACCGTTGCAGCCGGGCCAGCACCAAGGCCCGGTTCAACCGGGCGGCCACGTATCCCGGAGCCAGTTCCGCGGCTCGGGTAAAATCGTCCAGGGCCTGGGGCCATTGGTTCGTGGCCAACCGGGCCGTTCCCTGAACATTGAAGGCCCAAGCCGATTGAGGATTTTGCGCCAGGGCTTTCCGGCAGGCGGCCAAAGCGTCATCGGGCCGGCCCTCTTCGATTTTCCGGACCGCTTCTTCGATGATGGCCTGGGCGGGATCGGGTCCGGTTCCGGAGGGCGGATCGGCCGCGTACACGGTGGCGGACGCCGCCAGGAAAAGAACCAGACATGCCCATGGACCCCATGAGAGCCCGAAAATCAGGCGAACCAAGCCGTTACACCGGCCTCTCAGGCCGGATTCAGGTTCAATCATATGAGCCCTGGCCTATTGATCCTGGCCCGGATGCCAGGGCTTGTTGTTTTGATAGCTTTCCAGGCGGACTCTGAACCCGGTGGGCACCCGGCCGGACTGACGTTGAACGCCGTTGATGGCGTCCATCTGAGTCCGAACCGCCGGTCCGAACTGAGCCGCTTCGGCGTACGCGGCGGCCAGTACATCCATGTTATAGGGGTCTTTTGGGCTGAGCTCAACGGCTTTTTGAGCCATTTTTACCGCTTGCGGACCATTCCGCTGCCGGCCGTCGGAACAGGTGGCCAACATCCAGGCCAATACGCTGTACGCGGCGGCGGTATTCGGCTCGAGTTCGATGGCTTTCAGATAATCGGCCTTGGCCTTGGCGAACTGCTGCCTGTCCGACCAGACCAACCCCCGGCTTAAGGTGGCCCAATAATGGTTCGGATTAAGCTCGATGGCCTTGGAAAATTCATCGAACGCCTGATCCAGACGGCGTTGCCGGTGACGGATACTGCCCAAACGGTAATGGGTTTCCCCGTCACCCGGATCGATTTTGAGCAAACGCTGGTAATCCTGAGCCGCCTGGTCCCACGAACGCTGTTGGGAATAGGCTTCGGCCCGGCCCAGCAGGGCTTCCCGATGATCCGGAATCCGGTTGATAACCTGGCTGAAATCCGCCGCGGCCTTGTCCGGTTTGTCCGTTTTCAGATACGCCTGGCCTCGCTCATACAGAATTTCCATGTTCCCTGGCTGAAGTTCCAGGGCGCGGGAAAAATCGGCCTGGGCGGGGACAAGCTGGCCCTTTTCCACGAGCAGGGCGCCTCGTTTGACGAAGGCGTTGTACGCATCCGGATTCAGGGTGATGGTCCGGGAAAAATCTTCGATGGCCCGGTCCTTTTCCCCCTTTTCCAGCCACAACAGCCCCCGATCGTAATTGGCCTTCCAGTGGCGGGGGTCCAGACTCAGGGCGCGGGTGAAATCGGCCAGGGCGTTTTCGGGCATGCTTTTCGCCGCCCAAACCCGGCCTCGCTGATAATGGGCTTCGGCGCCGGAAGGATCGATTTCGATGGCCTTGTTCAAATCGGTCAAGGCCTGCTCCAACTCCTGCTTTTCCATCCGGGCGTTGGCGCTTTCAATCAGCCGTCCGGCCCGTTCCTGGGGCGTGGCGCAAGCGGAAAGTAGAGCAAAAAGCAACAAACAGGGCCATACGGCCGAACGGCGTGCCGTCATGGGCTGTCGCCTCCATCTGGTTCACCGGTGGTTTCCCGGGTGTTTGTTCACATACGACGGATCATGGCGCGATCCCTCGTTCCCCCGGAAATAGTATCGTATCCCTTTGGCCAGGGTCAAGGCCGGCGGGGGTTTTTTCGTGGAATCCTTCCGTTTTCAGCGTACTGAATCAGTCACCTGTCCGGTTTGGGGCGGGAATCGTCCCACTTCACCATTCCCTTTTTACGGTTGGCTCCAGCAAAAGGAATCAGGCCGCTTAATATACAACATATTGAATTCATGATAGATTCGTATATAATCCGCCTGCCTGGCGGCCCATCGCCGTTCGCGAACGGCTTATTCCTGGGTTGAACCCGGCCGTAAATCCCGGCATAATCCCCTGGATTCAGCCTTGGGTCATAATGGTTAACCCGGTGGAGATTGTTCGCGGAGTGTACCATGGACGTCATTTACGGCGTGATCCGCTTTTTCGGCTGGCAGGACCCCATTGAACTGACCGCCGCCCTGTTCGGCTTTATCTGCGTGGTTCTGACCATCCGCGAACACGTGGCCTGCTGGCCCACGGGGCTGGTCCAGGTTTCGCTCTACGTCTGGGTGTTTTACAAAGCCCGGTTGTATTCCGACATGGGCCTCCACGTGGTGTATATCCTCATGTCGCTGTACGGATGGTACCATTGGCTGTATGGCGGCCGGAACAAGACCGAGGCGCCCATCACTCTTTTGACTCCCGGAGCCCGAACCTTCTGGATTCTTCTGGCCTTGACCGGATCCCTTTCCCTGGGCTGGTTTATGCGCCGCTATACCAACGCCGACCTGCCGTACTGGGATTCGGCCATTACCGCCTTTAGCCTTTGCGCTCAGTGGTTGATGGCCAAAAAGAAGCTGGAAAGCTGGCTGTTCTGGATTCTGGTGGATGTGCTGGCCGTGGGCGTGTATTACGTCAAGCACCTTTATCCCACCACGATTTTATACGCCATTTTTCTGGGCTTGGCCGCCACCGGTTTTTTCAGTTGGCTGGGGGCTTGGAGAAAAAAATGGCAACCGGCCTGATCCTGGGCAAGTTCCTCCCTCCCACCCGAGGTCATCAATATCTGGTGGACTTCGCCCTGAATTGGGTGGAGGACCTGACCGTGATTGTGGGCTCTCTGGCCGCCGAACCCATCCCCGGGGTATTGCGCCACCAGTGGTTGGCCGAAATGTTCCCTCGGGCCCGGGTGGTCCATTTGACCGACGAAAACCCTCAATACCCGCACGAACACACGGATTTCTGGCGCATCTGGCACGATTCCATCCGGAAATTCATACCCCAGGGACCGGACTACGTGTTCGCCAGTGAAGACTACGGCTTCCGGCTGGCCGAAGTGCTGGGCGGCCGGTTCATCCCCGTAGATTTAAACCGCGAATTAGTGCCCATCAGCGGTACGGCGGTTCGGGAAAAACCCATGGTCCACTGGGAACACCTGCCCGAAGTGGTCCGGCCCTATTTTGTCCGTAAAGTCTGCCTGATCGGCCCGGAATCCACGGGCAAAAGCGTTCTGGCCCGGCGGCTGGCCCGGCATTTCCACACGACCTACGCGGCCGAATACGCCCGGGGATACCTG
>JAGVGV010000114.1 GCA_020056895.1 Deltaproteobacteria bacterium | reverse complement strand
GCGATAGCGTTACATCGGTTTCATTGGATAAAAGGTCTTATTGGGGTGGTAGGGAAACTCGCCTCCCTTTTTCAGGAAAGGAGCTCGCATGACGAACGCCGAGCGGCAACGAGTGGAGGCCCGAATGGCCATGGCCCGAAAGATCATCACTTGGCTGGCCGACCTGAAAATTCAATCCTGCAATCAGTGGTATCACAAAATCGGCTTGGTCGATCCTTTTCCCACCAAAACGGACGGCCCGCTTCTCCCCGTTTATAACCGCGATCTTTCCGGCAACAGGGTTGGGCTGCTCCGGCAGTTTCCCTATTCCGATTTTGGCGCCATGTCGTATCAGGCTGGAAATTGCGGTGAAAAATCGCTTCTTTGCTACAATTATTTCGACATGATGGCCAAAACGACCCAAGGCCTTCTGAATTTGAACAACACCCGGGTGCTCCGATGCAGCGCGATCGGGTGGGACCACGCGTACGTAATCGTCATGGACGACGGCATTATTCTGCCCTTCGGAAACAAAACGGCGGCCGATTGCGGCAAGACCGCCTGCGTTATCGATGGTTGGCAGGAAGACTGGCATTTCCCCAATCTGACTTGGTGGGAAATGCTCACCGTGGTCGGCGTTGAAGCCCGCGCCGGGATCGGTCAGGAAGCGGTCCGGATCAACGTGCGATCGCATTCCTTCAACATCACGCATCAGAAAAATTATTGACCGCTGATCCTGAAACCGTCCCGCCCATGCGGAGAAGCCTCCCGCCCGTGATGGTCCGCGAGCGCCTAAGGAAAAACCATTGACAGCCTCGCCGAGGCGGTGCTATCCTGAAAGAGAGCGTAAGGAGAAGACCATGAGGCTGCCGCTGGTAAACATCCGCACCCTGGTACTGGGGATAATTAGCATCCCCACGCGGGGAGGTTTGTAAGCCTTAGGCCCTTAACGCCCGAAGCGACTACCCAAAGCCCCGCCCACCAGATGCGGGGCTTTTTTTCGTGTTTTTTCCCGGATCGGCCGCTACCTTGGGTCCGATCCGGAGTACCGGCCCGGGGCGGCGCGACCCGCCTCCTTCGGCGCCGGCATCCCCCGGCTAACCCATGGCCGGGCGGGGAAGGGCCGGTCCGCAACCGAAAACGGACCGGTCCTCCCCATTCATCCAGCATATCCAGGCGGGTCCGGGCGCCGGCGAGACGCTTGGACCCTTCTTGTTTCATCGTTTACCAAAGGGGACCGGCGGATCCGCCTGGCCGGCCGACCAGGGGCCGCTTCGCGATCCGGCCCCGCCTTCATCCGATGGGTTCTCCAAAATCAGGCGCCCCTGGCCCCTTGACTTTGGCCGCCGGGCCGATATGATGGAGCGCTCTTTTCGATCCGTTTCAAACGCATAGGCCGAAGCGGGAAGAGGAACGAGGGGCGGACCAATCCCCCGGTTCCCGTACCCAACCGGCGTCCGGTCTTTGGAGGACCCCATGGATTATAAAGCCACCTTGAATCTCCCGCGCACCGCTTTCCCCATGAAAGCCAATCTTGCCGCCCGTGAACCTCAGATGCTGGAAAAATGGACGACCGCCGGGTTGTACCAGACCATCCGGGAACGGGGCGCGGGACGGCCCCAGTGGGTGCTCCACGACGGCCCGCCCTACGCCAACGGCCACATCCACATCGGCACGGCGCTCAACAAGATTCTCAAAGACATCGTGGTCAAATCCAAGGAGATGCTGGGGTACGACAGCCCGTACATTCCCGGTTGGGACTGCCACGGCCTGCCCATCGAGCACCAGGTGGACCTGAAACTGGGGGCCAAAAAGGCCTCCATGAGCCAGGGTGATATGCGCCGGGTCTGCCGGAAGTACGCCCAGGAATTCATCGACATCCAGCGGGGGGAATTCAAGCGGCTGGGGGTGTTTGGCGAATGGGACAACCCGTACCTGACCATGAACCCCCGGTACGAAGCCATCATCGCCCGGGAGTTGGGCAAGTTCGCCTTGAACGGCGGGTTGTTCCGGAGCCAGAAGCCTATATACTGGTGTTCGTCCTGCCGGACCGCCCTGGCCGAAGCCGAAGTGGAATACGACAACCACACGTCGCCGTCCATCTATGTCAAATTCCCGCTGACCGATCCGCCCGAAGCGGTGGACCCGTCCCTGGCCGGCGAAAAGGTCTTTTTCGTCATCTGGACCACCACGCCGTGGACCATCCCGGCCAACCTGGGCATTGCCCTGAATCCGGAATTCGAATACGTGGCGGTGCGGGCCGGAGGCGACGTTCTGATCCTGGCCAAGGGCCTGTTGATCGACTGCATGTACCATTTCGGCTTCGAAAAAGACCACCAGGTGCTCGCTCCGCTAAGCGCCCAGAAGCTGGAAGGGCTCAAATGCCGCCATCCGCTCTATGACCGGCCGTCGGTGGTGGTGCTGGCCCCGTACGTGACTCTGGATCAGGGCACGGGCTGCGTGCATACCGCTCCGGGCCATGGCCGCGAAGACTACGAAACCGGCCTCAAATACGGCCTGGACGCCTATTCGCCTTTGGATGACGACGGCCGGTTTCTCGCGGACGTGGAATTCTTTGGCGGTCAATTCGTTTTCGACGCCAACCCGAACGTCATCGACCGGCTCGGCCAGGCCGGGGCTCTTCTGCACCAGGCGGCCATCAACCACCAGTACCCCCACTGCTGGCGGTGCAAAAAGCCGGTGATTTACCGGTCCACGCCTCAGTGGTTCATTTCCATGGAAAAAACGGGGCTTCGGCAAAAAGCGCTGGAAGCCATCGACCAGGTTCAATGGGTGCCCAAATGGGGCCGGGACCGGATCTACCAGATGATCGAAAACCGGCCGGACTGGTGCGTATCACGCCAGCGGGCCTGGGGCGTGCCGATCACCGTTTTCTTCTGCGACGATTGCGGCCAGTGGTTGTACGATGAAACCATCATGAACCACTTGTGGAACATTTTCGTGGAAAAGGGCACGGACGCCTGGTTCGATCTGACGGAAAAGGAACTCCTGCCCGAAGGCACAGCCTGCCCCCACTGCGGCGGCAAGCATTTTACCAAGGAAACGGACATCCTGGATGTTTGGTTCGATTCCGGGTGCAGCTACGCCGCCACTCTGGAGGACCGCGAAGGCCTTCCGGAAGTGGCGGGCATGTATCTGGAAGGCAGCGACCAGCACCGGGGCTGGTTCCATTCGTCGCTTTTGGAATCCGTGGGCACCCGGGGTCGGGCGCCGTACCAATCCGTGCTGACCCACGGGTACGTGGTGGACGGCGACGGCCACAAGATGTCCAAGTCCCGAGGCAACGTGGTGGCGCCCGGGGACGTGATTCGCAAATACGGCGCGGACATCGTGAGGCTGTGGGTTTCGGCCGAAAACTACCAGGACGACATCCGGATTTCGGATCAGATTCTGGAAATGCTGGCCAAGGCGTATTTCAACATCCGGAACACCTGCCGGTTCATCCTGGGCAATCTGGCCGATTTCCATCCCGATACCGACCGCACGCCCCATGACCAAATGCTGGAACTGGACCGGCTGATCCTTCACCGGCTTCAGAGTCTGGTGGCCAGGGTCCGCCAAAACTATGAAGACTATGAATTTTACGCCATTTACCACGCGCTCAACAATTTCGCCACCGTGGACCTTTCGGCCTTTTACCACGATGTGCTGAAAGACCGGCTGTACTGTTCGGCCGCGGGCGACCCCCAGCGGCGGTCCGCGCAGACGGCCATGTTTCTGGTGCTGGAAAACCTGGTCCGGCTGATGGCCCCGATTCTGGTGTTTACGGCCGAGGAAGTCTGGGAGCACCTGCCGGCCTTTGAAGGCAAACCTCAAAGCGTTCACCTGGC
>JAGVGV010000062.1 GCA_020056895.1 Deltaproteobacteria bacterium | reverse complement strand
CTCTTCCGATCTAAACCGGCCATGGAAAATTTCACCGATCCCCTTACGCCCTTGACTCAAGACCTGATGATGCTGGAAGCGCCGCCTGGCGTCCGATTCATTCGGGGGTGGCTCTATACCCAACTCAGGCCCTGGCAAATCATTCTCCCCTTCCGGGCGCCGGACCATGTCCTGGCCCGTCTGTTCACCGAATTGGGCGCGAAAACGCCGGACTTGCCCCTGAATTACTGGAAGGTTCCCTTCACCCTGGCCGTGTTTTTCATGCTCTGGGCCGTTTCCGCCGTTCTTTTCCAGCGGACGGAAAACATGCCCGACGACTTCATGGATATTTACCGGGACCTCTGCCGCCGAGTGGCCCGCGACTCCCGATCCGGGCCGGCCGCCACGCTCAGGCGGCTTTGGTCCTGGTCGTTCCGCCGGTTCTTCGAACCCGTGGGCCAGATGGCCGTTTTGGTGAACCTTTCCTCGGGCCGGTACATGTTCGGCCGGGTAGTGCTCCAGAAGCTTCTGGCTCGCTGGGCGCCCAACTTGGGCGGAGAAGCGGTGGCGCTCCTTTGTTCCGGAACCCAAGGCGTGCTTTCGGCCGAAATGGGGAAAGATATCCGCCGCCTGGCCGCGCTCGCCCGAAGCCGGGAAGGAGTCCGGATTCTCTTTGAAACCCATGGATTGGATACCCTGACCCCAGCCCTTGAGGCCGCTCCCGAAGCCGCCGGGTTTCTGAAGGAACTGGGCCGGTTTCTGGATCAGTACGGTCACCGGGCCCTCAAGGAACTTGAACTGAGGTCGATCCGGTGGGAGGAAGATTCCACTCCGGTCCTGGGCATGATCCGGAATTACGTTTTGTGGCAAGTGGATTCAGGCCGGCCCGAAGAAGAGATCCAACGCACCCGAAAAAAACTGGAAGCCGACCTTTTCGCCGCCCTGGATGAACACCCCTTGGAAAAAACCTTTGGAATCCGGCGGCGAGCGGTTTCGGCCCTGGCCCGGTGGATCCGGTATTATACAAAATTACGAGAAAATTCAAGATTTTATCACGTAATGGGGCTGGGCGTGGTCCGAAAAAAGGTGCTGGCCATCGAAAAGGGGCTCCTGGATCGGGGGCGGCTAAAGTGTAAGGACGACATCTTCTTTTTGCATCTGGATGAAATCCGGCGGCTTCAACAAGGGGAATGGGGCTGGCGGGACGTGGAGGAACGGATTCGGGAACGCCGGATGGAGCATATCCGCCTCGCGAAAACCGCGCCCCCCCGGACCATCGGCATCGACCTGCCCGAACCGGCCGGTCCGGGTCCGGCGTCGGACGGACGGATCATCCGCGGCCAAGGCGCTTCACCGGGCCGATATGAAGGCGTGGCTCATGTCATTTTGGACCCATCCCTGGACCTGGCGCTCAAACCCGGCGAGGTCTTGGTGGCGCCGTACACCGATCCGGCCTGGACCCCCTTGTTCCTGACCGCGGGCGCGGCCGTGGTGGAAGTGGGCAGCTATCTGTCCCATGCCGGCACCGTGGCCCGGGAATTCGGCATGCCCTGCGTGGTGGACGCGGTGGATTCGACCAAGCGGATCCGAACCGGACAGCGGTTGGTGGTCAATGGCGACCAGGGTTGGGTCCAACTGGTGGACCCGGAAAACGGAGGCCCGGCATGAATCCGCTGCTGTCCCGCCTGGCGGACGCGGGGCTGTTTGCCCTGGGTTTTTATTGGAGCATCCGCCTGATCGCGGCCGCGTACGGTTTCATCGATCTGGCTCATGCCTTCCGAACCCACTGGTTCCAAGTGGCGGGGTCGGCTCTGGTCTGGACCTTGGGAGGCCTGGGCCTGGTTTGGATTTTAGGAAGCCATCGGGCCGGGTTTCTGTGGGGTCTGGCGGTGTTCGCCGGCCTGCATGTCTTGTCGTATATCGTCAACCGCCACGTGCTGGACCGGCTGAAACCCGTTCGGGACGTGCCCATGGAGATAAAGGAATAGTCCCTTCAGGTTCACCCAACGCCCATGGCGTTTCCACCCAAAGCCCGCCCGGTTATATTTCCCCGGAGCAATGAAAGGAATTCGCGTCATTTTCGGATAAAGCAGTTTTCAAGGTAGGTTTTTCGTCCCAGGAAATAGTCCTTTATAAGCAGGTCCACCTTCCCGGCCTCGATGTCCTTTTCATATTCTTCACCAATATCCTTTCCGTTAATATATGCGAAATCAATCTTTCGGAAAAGATATTGAGGGCGTCCATTTCCCAATTCATGTATAATCCACTCGTTCGTTTTACTTTTTAAAATATATTTGTAGGTTGGCCAATCATCCTCTTTGTTCGGCAAAAATTCATAGCTCGCCACCTTGATGCTTCTTTCATATGGATATTTTGATCGTAACCATATTAGAAAGAAGCAGGGGCTTTTGTCGGGATTGTTATCCGGTGAAAAACCATCAAACATGCTGGCGTATTCAGACAATTCTTGTTCAGTGCCGGATACGTTCGCCAAAAAGTGTTCAAATACAACAAGTTCCGATTCAAAAAGCCCCGGATGAGTCTCTCCAATCTCATAAAGCGTCCAGGTTGGGCAAATTTTCGGGTT
>JAGVGV010000679.1 GCA_020056895.1 Deltaproteobacteria bacterium | reverse complement strand
GCTCTTCCGATCTTGGCCCTTGTACCGCACTTCGCCCGACGTGGGCTCCAAAAGCCTCAGGATCAGGCGGCCCGTGGTGGTTTTGCCGCAGCCGCTTTCGCCGGCCACGCCCAGCACTTCGCCCTTCTTGATGTCGAAGGACACGCCGTCCACGGCGTGGACCACCTTTTTCTCTTCGAACAATCCCGACAAAAACCCTTTATGAAGGGGGAAATGTTTGGTCAGATTCCGGACGCTCAGAAGGCTTTCCACGAAGTTCACCCGTGCTGATGGTCTCGATCGGTTTTCCGTCTCCTGGCCTTTTCGCTTAGGAATACAGCCAGCAGGCGGCCAAATGCTCGTCCGCCCCGGTGGTTCTGGGGCGTTCCCGGCGGCAGACGTCCATTACCCGGGGGCACCGGGGATGGAACACGCAACCCGGAGGCGGATTCACCAGGTCCGGCGTGTTGCCGGGCATGGTTTCCAGGGCCGGTTTGTCCAGGCGGATGTTGGGGATCGAAGCCAGCAGCCCCCGTGTATAAGGATGGAGCGGGTTGCCGAACACCTGGCCCACCAACCCCGACTCGGCCACCCGGCCGCCATACATCACTGTAATCCGGTCCGAAAGTTGGGCCACCACCCCCAGATCGTGGGAAATCAGCAGAATGCTCAAGTTAAACTGCCGCTGAAGTTCCTTGAGCAGGTCCAGGAACTGGGCTCCCACGATCACATCCAGGCTGGTGGTGGGTTCGTCGGCGATCAAAACGTCCGGGCTCAGCACCAAGGCCAGCCCGATCATGATCCTTTGGCGCATGCCGCCGGACATCTGGTGAGGATATTCATTGAGCCGGGCGGTGGTGATGCCCAAACATTCCAGCATGGCGGCGGCCCGGTCCGTGGCCTCCCTTTTGGAAAGGCCGGATTCATGGGTCCGGATGGTTTCCACGAACTGCTGGCCCACCTTGAACAGGGGGTTCAGCGAGGTCAAGGGGTCCTGGAAGATCATGCCGATGTTTTTGCCCCGAAGGTCCAGAACTTCGGATTCGGTCATCTTCAGGATGTCCCGGCCATGGTATTTGATGGACCCGCCGGCGAAAAAACCCGGCGTGGACAACAACCGCAAGATGGAGAAGCCCAGGGTGGATTTCCCGCAGCCCGATTCGCCCACCAAGCCCATCACGTCGCCTTGGCCCAAGTCCAGGGAAACGCCTTCGATGGCTTTCACCGTACCGATGTGGATGGGGAAATGGACCTTCAGGTCCTTGATTTCCAATACGTTTTCGGTCAACCTAACGCTCCAGCAGCCTCGGATTGAGTATTTCGGCCAGCCCTTCGCCCAACATGGTGAACCCCAGGGCCAGGATGGCGATCATGGCGCCGGGAAAGGTGATCATCCACCATTGGCCCGAAGCCAAGAATTTTTTGCCCATGGCCAGGTCCATGCCCCAGTCCACGATGCTGGGGGGGAGCCCCAGCCCAAGGTATGTGAGGGCGGCTTCGATCATGATGGCGTCGGCCACGTTCATGGAAAAAACCACCACCACGGTGGCGATGACATTGGGGAAAATGTACCGCCACAAGATGGTGAACCCGGAAGCGCCGATGGCCCGAGCCGCTTCCACGTACAGTTCCTCCTTGATGCTCAGGGTTTGGCCCCGCACCAGGCGGAAGTATGTGGGGATGTAAATGACGGCCACGGCCACGGTGATGCTGATGATGCCCGGCTCCAACATGGCGGCGAAGGTGATGGCGAGGATCAGCCCCGGGAAGGAATAGACGGAATCCATGACCAGGGACAGGAATTTATCGAAGGCTCCGCCGGTGTACCCGGAAACCAGGCCCAGGGAGATGCCGCACAGGGAACTGATAATGGCCGCCAGCACGGCCACGCCCAGAATGGTCCGGGATCCGAAGACCACTCGCGAAAACACGTCGCGGGAAAGATCGTCCGTTCCCATCAAATATCGGGGGCTGGGCGGCGCCAACTGGGGGCCGGCGTTCTGGTCGTGAGGATTGTAGGGCGCGATGACCGGCGCCAGGGCGGCCATGAGGATCACGCACAGGATCACCACCGCGCCGGCCACCAAAATCCACCATTCCACGCCGTATTTCTTGCCCATGGCCGACATGCGGCCGAACAGAGAGCCAACGGAAGACGCCGGGGAGTACTTCATGGCCTGAACCTAATACCTCACCCGGGGATCGACCAGGGAGTAGATGATGTCCACGATCAGTGAAACCAGAGCCACGATCAGGGCGTAAATAACGATCACGCCCTGGATGGTGGGGTAGTCCCTCAGGTAAATCCGTTCCAAGAGCAACCGGCCCATGCCCGGCCACGAAAAGGTGGTTTCGGTCAGCAGCGCACCCGAAATCAGGTACGCGAACTGAAGGCCCATCATGGTCAAAATGGGTACAAACGCATTGAGGAACGCATACTTGTAGACCACCCGGGCGTGCCGGATGCCCCGGGCTTCGGCGGCCACGATATAATCAGCTTTCAGCACGTCCAGCATGCTGGCGCGGGTCAAGCGGATGAAAATCCCCGAAAGAACCAGCCCCAAGGTGAAGGACGGCAGGCACAGGTGCCAGGCGATATCGGCCAGGCTGGACCATTCCATGGCCCATAAGGCATCGAACAGGTACATGCCCGTCCATTCGAAATCGCCGGTGAAAAGCCGGGCGCCCACCCGGCCGGCCACGGGGAACAGGTCCAGCCAGACTCCGAACACCAACTGGAACATCAACCCCAGCCAGTACACCGGAATGCAGTAAATCACGATGCCGAACAGGCGGATCGCGTAATCCCGGAACGTACGCCTCTTATCCGCGGCGTACACCCCCAAAAACACCCCCACGCAAACGCAGATGACCATCCCGCAGATGGTCAGTTCGAGCGTGGCGGGGATCTTATCCCGGATAATGTCCTTTACGTTTTCCTCGAAAATCATGGACTTGCCCAGGTCCAACCGGCAGATTTGCCACAAATAGGCCCCATACTGAACGATCATGGGCCGGTTGAGCCCCAGCTCTTCCTTTTTCTGGTCAATCACTTTCTGGGGTGCATGGCCGCCCAGCATAGATCGGAAGAGC